>JAUIGC010000012.1 GCA_030429835.1 Bacteroidia bacterium | reverse complement strand
TATAACACGGTGTCCACCATAATCAGGATTTTGGAAAGCAAGGGTTTTGTAGACCATGAGAAAGAGGGGAAAGGTTACCTGTATTTCCCTATAGTAAAGAAATCGGACTACAGCAACCAAAGCATCAACAAACTGGTCGAAGGATATTTTCAAGGCTCTTTTAAAAGTATGGTCTCTTTCTTTATGAAGAAAAACGATATGAGCCTTTCTGAATTGGAGTCCATCCTAAACGAAATAAAAAAGGATAAAAAATGATACAGTATATTCTAGAGTGTATCGCCTTTCAATTGGTATTCCTCGTCATTTACGATTTTTTCCTAAAACGCGAGACCTTCTTTCAATGGAACAGGTTTTATTTATTGGGCACCCATGTGTTGTCGCTCATTCTTCCTTGGATAAAAATAGAGGCCTTTAAAACCGATACCCAGGTTTTTTCCGGATACTCGGAATTTCTTTGGAACATGGCTCAACCTGAAGTGGCCCTTACTCCTAAGGACGGTGGTCATTTTTCGATTTCTTGGCAAGAGGGTATTTTTTGTGCTGGGGCACTTTTGGCCGCAATATGGTTTGGTGTTAAACTATGGCGTTTGTACAAGTTGCGTTCTGTAGGGAAGGTCAGTTATTTTAAAGACTTCACCCAGATTTTAATACCCAAAAGCTATATCGCCTTCTCCTTTTTCAGGTCCATTTTTTTGGGCGAAAAAATAGTGGGACGGGAATATGATAGCGTGGTTTCCCATGAATTGGTACACATTAGACAGTGGCATTCCTTGGACCTGATGTTTTTTGAGGTGATGCGCATTGTTTCCTGGTTCAACCCCATGGTCTATGTCTACCAGCAAAGAATTACGGAACTACACGAGTTTATCGCAGACTCCCAAGTTACCAAAAAAGAAAAAAGTAGACATTATGAGATTTTGTTGTCCCAAATGTTTGAGGTGCAGCATATCTCCTTCGTAAATCCATTTTTTAAATCATCATTAATCAAAAAACGAATAGTCATGTTACAAAAATCAAGATCAAAAAGAGTTTGGCAATTAAAGTATTTGGTGTTGGTACCGCTTGTTTTAGGAATGTTGTTTTATACCTCTTGTGAGAAAGGAATAAATGAAAAGGATAAAGCCACTGAAAATATATCCTTAAACGATAGAAAACTCATTCAGGAGTTAAACGAGGAGATTAATCAAAAGATAGAAAAACAGGGTTCAATTTCCAATGTTTATTTGTCGGAAGATTTGCCGAAACGTTATAAATCTTTGGAAAAGTTGTCTAAACGGGACTTTTTTGAATACAAAATTCTATACAAGCAATATTTAAACGAGCTTTTAACTGTTTCTTATCCCTCAATGGGAGAGAGCGCTTCTGAGAAGGTATTGGAGAGGGTGGAAAAAATGCCTTTGCCTTCAACAGATGAGTATAATTATTATTTAGAAAATTTAAATGAGTCCTATGTTTCTCAAAACATACTCTTAGGAGAAAATACTTTTTCCTTTGGTTCGGTTCAAGAAGTTCCCGTTTTTCCAGGTTGTGAAAATGCCAGCGATAAACGCGCCTGTTTCAATGATAAAATCATTAAACATATCAGCAAAAATTTTAGATATCCTGAAGAGGCACAAGAAAATGGTATTCAAGGTAGGGTAAGCGCCTTGTTTTTAATTTCTGATAATGGGAATATTGAAAATATCAAATTAAGAGGTCCTGATAAGCTTTTGGAGGATGAAGTTGAGCGCATCTTGAATCGTTTGCCCGTGATGGTCCCCGGAAAGCATGAAGGTGAAGCTGTAGCGGTTGCCTATTCCATCCCTATAAACTTCAAGTTGCAGGACGATAATGAACAAAGCTCCAATGACAATTCCGTAAAGGACTATTTACAAGTAAGTGGTGGATTAACGGTTGAAAATGGGAATAGCATTTTTAAAGGTAAGGTAATGGACAGTGAATCCATGGGGGTGCCCGGAGTAAATATAGAGGTAGAAGGAACCAATAATGCGGTTATTTCGGATTTTGAGGGTCAATTTTCCGTAAAGGTCTCCGAAGGCAAAATATTGAAATTTCAATATGAAGGCTTACCTGAGAAGAGAATGCTCGTGTCCAGATAGAAAAAATGGGTTTACTATTTTATAGCCATCAAGAATAAATCAATTGTTTTAAGTTTGGGCAAGAATAAATATTTTTGGATTATTCTTTTAATCCTAGTTTCCTTTAATATCTCTGCGCAGATGTCTTTGTCCCAGAAGGCAGACAGTCTTTATACCACTGGCAACTACATCCAAGCCATTAATACATATTCCAAAGCAGGTACGGTAAAATCTTCCCTTCAGATTGCGAGGGCGTACAATGCCATAGGGAATTTTGAAAAGGCCGTGGCTCAGTATGAGTCGTTGGTGAATATAAATCCAGCAATGGAAATTCCCCAGTTTGAACTGGGGAAGTTGTACCTTAAAACGAAGCAATATCCTTTAGCCAAGGAACTCTTTTTTAAATTAGTCCAAAAAAGTCCCAAGAACCCGGAATATCATTTCTATTTGGGGGAATCTATCAGGGAATTTGAAGACCTTGACCTAGCAATTCCCTCATATAAAAACGCTGTAGCGGTTGACAGCACGCATTTAAGAAGCTTGTTTCAACTGTCAAAGTATTATCTAATTAAGCGAGAAAAGGATTCGGTACTATATTTTACGAACAAGGGACTCAACTTTTATCCTAATGATGTCTCTTTATTGAACTTTAAGGGGCTGGCCTATTTCAACAATGATAATTTTAGGGACGCTATTCCTTATTTTGAAAAATTGTTGGATTTGGGTGAAACCAAACCGTTTGTTTATCAAAAATTGGGTTATGCCTACTTTAAGGCCTGGGAATTTGAAAAGGCAAAGGCTATGTATAAAAAGGCCATTGGGATGGAAGATAATAATCCTGAACTCTACTATGAACTGGGTCACGTTTACCTAAAAGATCGGGCCTTGGATTCCGCACAGTTTTATGTTAAAAAATCAATTGAGGTAAAGAAACCAAATTTGGCCAGTGAGTATGAGACCTTGGCGGGTATTGCCCGTCAGAAGGATAAATTGAGTGAAACGCTCGTTTACTATACGTTGGCCCATGAAGAACAACCAGATGAACCTAGATATTTTTATCAGATTTGTGCAATGAAGGATGGATTGGATAAAAACCCAAAGGAAAGCCTGGATTGTTACCAAAGCTTCTTAAATAAATATAGGGACCCCCATCCTTATTTTCACGAAATCGTATCCAAACGCATTTCTGAACTTAAAACAGAAATACACTTTTCCCAGAACTAGACTGCCCAAAAAATTGTAATTTCCACCATAGATTTGGTGTCATGCAGCGCATTTTGGTCTTTTTTGTTTTTCTGATGTTGGTTTCTTGTAATTTCTTTGAATCCAAGGAAAAAAGAACCCAGGAAATGATCAATGCGGAGTTGAGGGAAATGGACTGGAATTCCATCGACTCCTATCCACTTTTTCTGGATTGTGATGAAACGGCTACCAAGCAGGTACAAAAGCAGTGCTTTGAGCAGAAAATAACACGTCACTTCGAAACTACCTTGAACGAGTTCGAATTTACGGTAGATTCCGATAAGAACGCTATTGTAGATGTTATCTTTGTAATTGATGCGGAAGGTAAAATCAATGTTGTGGATATAGTTAAGGATGCATCAATCCTAAGGCAAATGCCCGAGTTCGACGGCATTATCACCCAAAGCTTGAAAAATATTCCTCCCATCGCCCCGGCATTAAAAAGGGGTATCCCGGTAAAAACAAAATTTAAGATTCCGGTTCAATTAAATACCAAATAGGCATTGGCAATAGAGAAAATTATTTTAGGTATAGATCCCGGTACTACCATAATGGGTTTTGGACTGATTAAGGTTGTTGGCAAAAAAATGGAGTTCATACAAATGAACGAATTGCAACTAAAAAAATACGATGATCCGTATACCAAACTAAAACTGATTTTTGACCGAACCATAGAACTCATCGATACCTATCACCCAGATGAAATTGCCATTGAGGCCCCTTTTTTTGGTAAAAATGTGCAATCCATGCTAAAATTGGGAAGGGCTCAGGGAGTGGCCATGGCGGCAGGTCTGTCCAGACAAATACCCATTACGGAATACCTGCCCAAAAAGATAAAAATGGCCATTACGGGCAATGGAAATGCTAGTAAGGAACAAGTAGCAAAAATGCTGCAAAGTGTCTTGTCCCTAAAATCGCTACCTAAAAATCTGGACAGTACGGATGGACTGGCCGCTGCTGTGTGTCATTTTTATAATGAGGGCAGGGTAGAGGTCGGTAAATCTTATTCTGGATGGGAGGCTTTTGTGAAACAAAATAGTCCCCCAGCCCCCAGAGGGGGAGTTAAAAACTCTTTGCAGGTGAATTTGCGGAAAAAGAAAAACTAAACCATAAATTGGACAAGGCTAAAGATTCAATCGGTTTGGAAAAAGTACCCCCTTCGGGGGAGGAGGGGGCTGGCATTTATATTCACATCCCTTTCTGCAAACAGGCCTGTCACTATTGCGATTTCCATTTTTCTACTTCTATGGGAAAAAAGGAAACCATGGTGTGTGCCCTCATAAAGGAGCTTGAACTCAGAAAATCGGAATTTAAGGGCGAAATAGTGGAAACCATTTATTTTGGAGGAGGTACCCCGTCCGTCCTAGACCCAAAAGAAATTGAAGCCATCATCCATGCGGTTTATGAAAGTTATAATGTCTCCGGTAATCCTGAGATAACCCTCGAGGCCAATCCCGATGATTTGTCCGATACCAAGATTTTAGAGTTGTCCCAGGGTCCCATCAACCGCTTGAGCATAGGAATCCAATCTTTTTTTGAAGAAGACCTGAAGTTGATGAACCGTGCCCACAACGTGGAACAAGCTGAGAAATGCCTGCAATTGGCTTCTAGACATTTTGATAATATTTCTATAGACCTTATTTATGGAATGCCCAATATGAGTGTGGCGCGATGGAAAAAAAACATTGAAAAAGCACTCAGTTTTAATGTGCCCCATATCTCCAGTTATGCCCTCACCGTAGAGCCCAAAACTGCTTTGGCCAGATTTGTTGAAAAAGAATTGATCGTGCCGGCAACCGATGAGGAGACCCAGGAACATTTTCAGGTTCTGTACCAGATGCTTTTGGCGGCCGGGTTTGATTGCTATGAAATTTCCAACTTTGGAAAATCTGGCTATTTCTCCAAAAATAATTCGGCCTATTGGCAGCAGAAAAAATATATGGGGATTGGGCCTTCGGCACATTCCTTTGATGGTCAGCGTCGTGGGTGGAACATCAACAATAATCCAAAATATATAAAGGCCATTGAGAATGATGAACTTCCCATGGAAACAGAACTATTGACCATCAGGGATAAATACAATGAATATATCATGACAGGTCTCAGAACCATATGGGGTGTATCCCTAAATCGGATTCAAAAGGAATTTGGTGGAAAATATGAAGAATATCTGCTTTTACAATCCAAAAAATTTAGAGATCAAGGACTATTAAATCTAGATGGAGACATTCTTATCACAACCCAAAAAGGCAAGTTTTTGGCCGATGGAATTGCTGCTGATTTGTTTATGATTAACTTGTCCTAGTTAATTGCTTCATATAAACTAAGGTTGAAAACAATCATAAAATATAAAAAGCGGGAATTTAAAATAGATTTATCGCAACCGTTGGATATATCCATTCCTATGACGGGTGATATTTCAAATGTAAATGCTTGGTATGTAAATCCCCCGAGAATTGAGCCCCACACGGAGCATGGCTTTACAGGAAGCGTTAAGGCCGGCGCATCCACCAATTTTAACGATATCTGGTTCAATCCGCATGCCCATGGAACCCATACCGAATGTATTGGGCATATTACCACTAAATTCCATTCGGTCAATGATGCCTTAAATAGATATTTCTTTTTGGCAGAGGTAGTTACCATTGCCCCGGGAAAGCTAGGGGAGGATTTTGTAATATCTCGTCAGCAGTTGAAAAACGCCATAAAATCTACGAATTTGGATGCCCTTGTCATCAGAACCTTGCCCAACACCAAGGAAAAGTTTTCAAAACAGTATTCCAATAGCAATCCTCCTTATTTGATGGAGGATGCAGCTGAATTTCTAGTACTCATGGGCATTGATCACGTACTCGTGGATTTACCTTCATTGGATAAGGAAAGGGATGGGGGTGCCTTAAGTGCCCATAAGGCTTTTTGGAATTTCAAGGGTGACCTTAGGAAGGAAGCTACGATCACCGAGTTTATTTTTGTTCCCAATGAGGTAGAGGATGGAGTCTATTTTTTAAATATTCAAATGGCGCCCTTTGTAAACGATGCCAGTCCCAGTAGACCCGTTCTGTACAAAATAAAGGATTTTTAAATATGAAAAAACTGCTGAAATTAGAGGAGTTGGCCATGTTTGTACTTGGGATTTTTATGTACGGTCTGTTGGGATATCCATGGTGGCTGTTTTTTGTGTTGATTTTAACTCCAGATGTGGGTATGTTGGGTTATCTGATCAACAATCGGGTTGGAGCTGCGGGCTATAATTTGTTTCACCATAAAGGCATTGCCATTCTTTTCTATTTTTTTGGGATGTACTTATCTTTCCCAATTATTGAAATGGTGGGTGTTATCCTATTTACCCATTCCTCCATGGATAGGATTTTTGGATACGGACTCAAATATGATAAAGGTTTTAAGTACACACATTTAGGAGAAATAGGAAAAACCAATGGATAATATTCTGGATGTTTTTTTGGGATTGATTTTGGGAGGAATAAGCATGTACTGGCTATTTTCCCTTTTTAGGAGAAAACAAAGCAAGGAGATTACCACCCATCAATCCACGGTTCTGATGGAAAAGATCAAGAGTGTCTGTAAATTGATCTCGGTTGAGGGTGATTTTGCCGAAGTCTACAAATATGAGAATTCCAGGGAGCGCTTTATGAGTTTGCTCATCAGTAAAAAACGGGCCTTGATTGTTATTAAGGCCAAAGCCCATATAGGATATGATCTCAGTAAGATTTTAATGCATGCCGATGAAAGCAAGAAAAAAATAATCTTATCCAACTTCCCTGAACCGGAGATACTTTCGGTGGAACCGGAACTGGAATTTTATGATATCAAAAATGGACTTTTTAACCTTTTTACGCCAGATGATTTAACCAGTTTAAATGTTGAGGCCAAGAAACACATTCGGGAAAAAATACCTGAAAGCGGGCTTATGGACACGGCAAGAAAGGAAGCATTACAATCTGTTTTGTTGATTGAAAAAATCGTGGAGACCATTGGCTGGAAATTGGATTACTCTGCGCTTAGGATTACTGAAGAACAAAAGAAATTATTGGAAAAATAGGACAGCAAAATGAAAACAATCGCAACTTTATTATTTTTGACCCTCTCATTAACGGCCTATGGCCAAACAAAAGAAGATATGAAAGAATTTGACCCAACTTTTAACCACACCGTATTTTTTTGGTTGGAAAACCCTGATAGTGAAGCAGACAGAACAGCTTTTGTAAAATCACTTACCAAATTTTTGGACAACTCGGGGTATGCGAAGACTAAATTCATTGGCACTCCACCGAAGGCCAGTAGGGACGTGGTCGATGGTTCATTTACATTCTCCTTAATGGTTTCTTTTGAGTCTGCTGAGGCACAACAGGCCTATCAGGATGAGGCTTCACATAAATTGTTCATTGAGGAATCTGCACATTTATGGACCAAGGTAATCGTTTATGACTCCCAGGGTATTTAAACTTTAAAATGAACATTGAGGTTTTTAGGGATTATTGCCTATCTAAAAAAGGAGTGACCGAGGATTTTCCGTTTGATGAAAAAACCTTGGTCTTTAAGGTGATGGGGAAAATGTTTGCCTTGTCAGGTCTTGAGCGAACACCTTCCCAGGTTAATTTAAAATGTGATCCCGACCGGGGAATTGAGCTTAGGGAGGAATATGATGGTATCATTGTTCCCGGTTACCACATGAGCAAGATTCATTGGAATACCCTGTTTATAGAAAGCCTGCCACCAGAACTGGTTTTGGAACTGATAGATCATTCTTACGATTTAATAGTGGCCAAGTTCACCAAAAAGTTAAGAGAAGAATATGACGGTCTATAACATTTTATTTCCTGACTGATGATATATTGAATTATAGACCATTTACTCACCCAAAGGTGGCCTTCACTCATTCTAAGTTTCTTTTCAGCAATTATTTTAAGTAATTGATAGTGTAATAGCTAAAAGCTCAAATTCACTATCAATGGCAACACACAGAACAGTTCAGGAGGTAAATGCCGGTTCCATGGCAGATATTGCTTTTTTATTGTTGATATTTTTTTTGGTAACAGCTTCTATAGAAACCGATTCTGGTCTAAACCGTATGCTGCCTCAAAAAAACGAAGACACCATTGCCGATATCAAGGAAAGAAATCTTTTTGAAATCAGTATAAATAATGCTGATGAAATAATGGCAAATGGAGAGATCATACACTTTGAAGTTCTTAGGAAGGGCGTGACTGAATTCATTGATAATGGAGGGTCGAATTGTGATTATTGTCGGGGTATTGGTACGGATGAACTTTCCGAACATCCGGGTAAGGCCATAATTTCTATAAAAACGCAGAGAAATACTAGCTATCCGGTCTACGTGTCGGTTCAAAATGAAATACTTGGGGCCTATAACCATTTAAGGGATAGGGAAAGTCTACGGTTGTTCGGAGTACCATTGGAGGAAATGGAATTGGAATATTACAAAGAGGAAACAAACGAAGAAAGAAAACAGCTCTTAAAGGAACATATTGAGGTGATTAGGGAAATGTATCCCCAAAAAATATTGGAACCAGAAACTGTAAAAAATTAGATTATGATAAAATTCAACAACTTCAAGTCGGTCAATAGAAATTTGCCAGCAATATCAACCGCATCATTACCTGATATTGTATTCATCCTGCTTTTCTTTTTTATGACGGTAACGACCATTAAAAATCAAAATTTAATGGTGGAAAATACGCTTCCAAAGGCTACGGAAACGGAGAAGATGGATAAGCAGGATCGAATTATTGAAATTTTTGTGGGAAAGGCCAATAGTACGCATAACGCGGTTATGGGAAACGAGGCTAGAATTCAAATGGACAATCGTTTTGTAGCTATCAAGGATATAGGAGATTATGCCTTACAGATTTTGTCCCGAATGCCCGAACATCTTAGAAAGGTGGCCACGGTATCCATTAAAGCTGATGTTGGGGTGAAAATGGGAATCATCGAGGATTTGAAAAAGGAACTTCGGTCGGTCAACTTGTTAAAAATAAACTATACCACCTACGAGGGAAATGTATTCGAAAATTTAAATGCCCCTAGGTAAATCCGGAATGGATAAAGCCAAAGAGCCTTAATTTAAAACTATCCTAATGTCGAAATGGTTTAAAAGGACTGATTATCTTTACGGCTTTCAAAAAAAGATTCCGGTAGTTTTACTTTATAAATCTTCATATGCCAAAGCCATTTGCCTTTTACCAAACAGAAATAAAAGAACACAAGGAGGCATTGGTCAGGGTAAAATCTCAATTGCTTACTTCCAGTATGACTCGCTTGGTCATTTTTTTTCTGGCTGCCTTCGGGGTATACATGTTTTTTGAAAATACAAGAATAGTTGTTGGGTTGGTCGTTGCGGTTATTGCCATTTTTCTTTTTCTAGTCTCCAGACATGCGGATTTACAATATAAACGGGACAAATTGAAGAAATTGATAGCCCTAAATGAGGTAGAGATTCAAGTGCTTCATCGAAAGTTTAAACACCTCCCAACAGGAGATGAATTTAAGGACAGTGACCATTTTTATAGTCAGGATATAGATCTTTTTGGTATTGGGTCTTTTTATCAATATATCAATAGAACTTTCCTGCCCGAAGGCAGTGCACTTTTGGCCTCTATCTTAAAGGAAAATTCAATTGAAAACATAAGGGGTAAGCAGGAAGGCCTTCGGGAATTGGGGAATATGCCCCAATGGCGGCAGAATTTCTCGGCAACGGCTTCCTTGGCAAAAACGGAAACCACCACAAATGCCGTAGTTCGTTGGATCGATAATTACAGACCTTTTGTTCCCAAAGTTATGGGAGTAATACCTTGGGTGTTTTCAGGGCTAAGCCTTATGTTTTTCGGTCTGTTTTTTGGTGACTTTATAAGTGCATCCATGCTTCTTTACTGGATGCTGTTTGGACTTTTCATCACTGGTCTGTTTACAAAAAAGGTAATGACCTTGATAGCGGGTACGGGCAAGTTGCAATCCATCTTTGAACAATACAATCAGTTACTCGGTTTAATCGAATCGAAAGAATTTACCTCAAAGGTATTCAAGGATAAAAAATCGGAAATACTTAGTGAGGGGAAAAAAACTTCTTTGGTCCTAAAGGAATTCTCTAAACTATTGGGAGACTTGGACCAAAACAATAATATATTATTTCTCATTTTTGGAAACGGTCTGTTTCTTCGGGGACTATACACCTGTTACAAGATTGAAAAATGGTTAGCTATTCATGGCACATCCGTTAAGAACTGGTTTGATGTGATAGCTTTTTTTGATGCTCAAAACAGCCTTGGGAACTTTGTGTTTAATCATCCAGAATATAACTTCCCTATCCTAAAGGAAAATAATGTGACTATCCATTCAGAAGGGGCAGGTCACCCCTTGTTGGCACCTGAAAAAAGTGTGTTGAATGATTATAAGATAGATAAGGAAGATTTCTTTATCATTACGGGGGCCAATATGGCAGGGAAAAGTACATTTCTAAGGACGGTTTCCCTACAGATTGTGATGGCTAATATTGGTTTACCGGTTTGTGCCAAGTCCATGGAATACAATCCCATAAAGTTAATAACCAGTATGCGCACTACGGATTCCTTAACTGATGACGAGTCTTATTTCTTCTCCGAATTGCAACGGTTGAAGTTTATCGTAGACGAAATACAAAGAGATAATTACTTTATTGTATTGGACGAAATTCTAAAAGGCACCAACAGTACCGATAAGGCCAAGGGCTCGAGAAAATTCGTGGAACGTTTGGTAAGCTCAAAATCGACTGGTATCATAGCCACCCACGATTTAAGCCTTTGTGAGGTGTCCCAAGCATTGCCACAGGTAAAGAACTATTACTTTGATGCCGAAATCATTGATGATGAACTTCATTTTGATTATACCTTTAAGAAAGGTATTTGCCAAAACATGAACGCATCTTTTTTATTACGAAAAATGGACATCATATAGTAGGATATCTACTTTTTGAGTAATCGATGTTTTTATCATAATCAGTTCGGGTCCTTGGAATTCCTTAAAGATATTCACTTAGGAATTTTTGATTTATCCACACTTTTTTTCAATTCACCGATAGTACAAAGGACGTTCGTCTTTAACCGTGTCCAGTACTTGGAGACAGGCACTACATTTGTTTTCAAATCAAATTAAAACTACGATGAATAAAGTCATTAAACCCAAAAAATCCTTAGGCTATTTAGAGGTGTCCAAATCCAATAGAATTTACCAGATCTGTGATGTGATTGTAAATGGAAAGGAAATTATTCTTAGTACCAGAACTCCAATAGCTCCTTAAAATAATACCATTATAGGTAGTATCCCCCAAATCTGTGAAAGCCAACATTATGTTGGCTTTTACTCTATCCTTTAAAGTTGAAATTCTTGGAAGTGGAATTTGAATAGGTTCAAAAAGTAAGAAAATACTGTCAACTAATTTGACGATGATTACAACGCTATACAAGAGGTTGACAACAAACCTGAATATAAAAGTAATATAAATCTTACATTTCGTTATTACTTAAACCTACAAATGTGAATGGTATGGAAATTTTAGTCATAGACGACAAGCAGTCTTTAAGCGAGCTTGTAGCACAATTCCTTGGACAGTCCTACAAGGTTACTACTAAAGATAATGGGTTAACTGCCCTTGCTTGGTTGCAAAAAGGAAATTTGCCCGATCTTATAATAACCGATTTGGAAATGCCCGAGATGGACGGTTATGAGTTCATTGAAAAAGTAAAGGGCTCTGGCCTGTTTTCGGATATTCCCATAATTGTACTCAGTTGCCGTGAAAGTAGTGCCGATCGTATAAAATGTCTCAAGTTGGGCGCACAGGATTATATGGTAAAACCATTCAATCCAGAAGAATTGTTGATAAGGGTCGATAAACTTATAATTCAACAATGATGAAAGTGACAACGGAAAAAACTACGGTTTTACTCTGTATAGGAAGTTATGAGGTTTTGATGCATGAAATCCATAAAAAGGAAAATGGAACTTCCATCCATATGGTGGATACCATTGAAAAGGCCATTAAGTGGATACATGGACAGGGCCATTATAAGGATAAAAAGTGGACGCTACCCAATTTTGCCGTTGACGCCATCCTCTGTGATTTTGGATTATATGACGACGGTATGGTTTCCTTTAAGGAATACGTAACGGAAACCTTTGATCAGGAACAGAAAATTCCCTTTATTCTTTTGGGAAATGAACTTGGCAAAAAGGAGAAGCAATTGGCCATAGAACATGGGTTTGATGATTTTTTTGTCTATCCCGTAGGACTGGACCAAATTCTGGAAAGGGTTTCCTTTTTAAAGGAATTGAAGGCCAATTTATTGCAACACAAGATTTCTACCAATTCAACAACATCCAAAAGATATAAAACTGGATTTTGGAAACGTAGTTTTGATATCTTCTTGGCCGGTACCGTGCTCTTGATGGCGGCACCTTTTCTTATTGTGGTCATTTTGGCCATACGATTGGAATCCAAAGGAAAGGTATACTACATTTCAAAACGGGTGGGAACAGGGTATCGAATTTTCAATTTCCTAAAATTGAGGTCTATGTATCCTGATGCCGATAAGCGCTTGAAGGAATTCCAGCACCTAAACCAATATGTAAAGGAGGAAGCAAAGGACGAAGATGCCTATCTGGAGGAAATCACCCTTTCCAATGGAATCAAGCTTTATGGCGATGATACTGAAATAGAGGAGCTAGCCTTTAACGAAAAGAAAAGAAAGGAAACCGAAAGTGCCTTTGTAAAATTCGATAACGATCCCAGAATCACCAAAGTAGGTAAGATTATCAGGAAATTAAGTATCGATGAACTTCCCCAATTGATCAATGTGCTCAAGGGCGATATGTCTATCGTAGGTAATAGGCCTTTGCCCCTATATGAAGCGGAAATGTTGACTACGGACGAATGGACCGAGCGTTTCAATGGACCGGCGGGTATTACCGGCCTATGGCAAGTAGAGGCCCGGGGAAGAACTTCCAAAATGTCCCCTGAGGAGAGAAAACAACTCGATGTAAAGTACGTGGAATATGCCAACAGTAAAAGGGCTTTTCTATACGATATGTGGATCATATTTAGAACGTTCAGAGCAGTATTCCAAAAGGAAAACGTGTAACAAATTACTGATCAATTACTTACCTCCCTACGGTAAAAATCGAAGTCAAACAGAATTAATCAAAATTAATGCACTATGGCATTGCGAATAGAGGATAAAAGCGGACTTTTTGAAATAAGCGGTCGCGTAACATCCCAAAATTTGGGCATTTTAAGAACCTACTTCCAAGCTATCCTGGAGAAAACGGAAACACTTTTTGTAAGTATCGAAAAGGTAACGGAAATGGATTCTTCCGCCGCACATTTTTTTGAGCGGTTTTATAAGGAGGTAGCTAATGACAATAAGGTGATACACATAATTGGAAGACATAATCCCAGAATTTCAGAAGTAATGCACGCGACCAAAACGCAATACATCCTTAGTTCGGATAGGATATAAAAAGAAGTTATTATTAAAAATGTATAGGCTTTGTAAAATACTTCTAGTTGCGTTTGCAGTTGTTCTTTCATCAAACAGTTTGAACGCCCAGATTAATGACACCATTAATAATGTGGTAAATACAAATAAACTAACTTTTCCACCTCTCGATGTAATCATAGACTCGGTTATAAAGCGGAGTGCGATGATAAAATTCAGAAAAAATAATATTCTGGTTAAGGAAGCGCTCTTGTCAACTGAACGTATCTATTGGTCCAAAAGCTTAGGGATTCAAGCTGATTCTAGATATGGTAATCTAAACAATTTTGCAACTAGTGAGGATGGTGTTTCCAATACAGCTGCTTTTACAACTGCCAAACAATTCAATTATAGTTTTGGAATCTATTTGAAACTTCCATTGTTTGATGCTATTAACAGGAAGAATCAAATCAAGTTGGCACAATCAGAAGTAGAAGCGGCCAAGGATATGGTTGAATTTGAAAATGAACAAATACGAAAAATGGTGATAACCCTTTACCAGGACTTATTGCTAAAACAAAAATTACTGCAATTAAGGTCCAAAAGTTTAGGTGATGGCCGGGTGAATATGCAAATGGTCGAAAAGGAATTTAGAAATGGCCTTGTGCCAATTTCAGAATATGTAAGAATGAACAATATGACCACTACTTTGGAGGAATCTTATGAAACGGCCTTGTCCGATTTTATTACAACTAAAAAATTGTTGGAAGAAATGGCAGGGTTTGTATTTGATTTAAATAGCACAGAAAAAGAAAATGACGCTAATTGATTTCATAAGGCTTGTCGTAAGGCATTTGGCACTACTATTATTAGTCCCTATAGTGCTGGGCACCATGGTTATACTGCTTACCATGAAACCTTCGTATGAATATACCTCACAAACTATTCTATATACAGGTCTTGCTACGGGCTCATCCATTGAAATGGATAAAAAGTTTAGCACACAAGCCACAGGTACGGCGTTTGATAATTTAATTAATATCATAAAATCAAGGGAGACTCAGGAGGAGGTAGCAGTAAGGTTACTAGCAATGCATTTAATGTTGCCCGAAGCAGATTCCAAGTATATTTCAAAGGAACTTTACGATGAATTTAAACTTTCTATTCCTGATGATTTATACCAATACGTAGAAAAAGGGGATGGTAATTCAATAAATAAAAATGAGGAAACGGTTCTTTATGACTTACTTCCGCCAGAAATAGATTCTCATGATTATGAAAGGACGGTCCAGAACTTATTGACTTTGATGCGAAGCAGCACTGATAATTTTATTTATGAGCTAGTCAATTATGGGGAAAACAAGCACTACTCCCTTAAAGCACTATCCGGCATAACCGCCCAACGAATAAATAGTAGTGATCTTATAAAATTAAGTTATACCGTTAACGATCCGGGCATTTGCCAGCAAACGCTTTCCATTTATAGCCAAGTATGTATCAAAAATTACAAAGTAATCAAAGAAAATAGATCGGGCTCTGTGGTCAAGTATTTTGAGAATGAATTGGAGAAGGCAAAGGAAAGTTTGGATTTGGCAGAAAACAAACTACTTGAGTTCAATAAAAGCTCCAATATCATAAACTATTATGAGCAGAGTAAAGCGGTAGCCGTAGTTAAAGAGGAGCTGGAGGTTGATTTTAAGGCCAAAAAGGCTGAATTGGCCGGAATTCAGGCAGGAACAAAACGCTTGGAAGATAAATTACAATTGCAAGAGGTTATTCAAATAAAAAGCGATAAACTACTTAAGAAGAAAGAGGCCTTAGGGAACTTGAATTATCAATTAGGCTTGGCTCAGGCACAAGTAGAGTCTACCAATAACCAAACGGATGCCGTCAAAATAGCGGAGTTGCAAGTACAGGCAGCTGCATTGAGGGATTCCATAGAAACGGGGGTCAATGAACTTTATTCTTATCAAAATACAATAGACGGTCTTCAAATTTCCAAAGTTCTGCCTGATTGGATGTCCAGTTCCGTGGAGACGGAAAAACTAAAGGCAAAAATTGGAGTAATTGATGATCAGAAGAAAGAGTTTCAAGAAATCTATGAAAAATATGCCCCTGCAGGTGCCAATATGAAAAGGCTTGAGCGTGAAATCAATGTAGCTGAACAGGGATATTTGGAGATTCTCCATGGGTTGAGTTTGGCCAAGTTAAAATTACAGGATAGCGAATTGGCCTCAGAATTAAAGACAATAGACCCGCCCTTTTATCCTTTGTCTCCGAATCCAACTAAACGCACCGTTCTTATAATTGCGGCCGCTTTTTTAGGTGGTATCCTAACATTAGGAGCCATTTTTATCATGGAGTATTTTGATGATACATTAAGAAATTCCGCTAAAGCGATCAAAAAAACCGGCTTTTCATCCATTGGAATGATTCCAAAGATAATCTTGGATCCCAGAGGGGTCGATTTACAATTTGTTCAAAAGCGTTTAACCGAAATTGTGACGCAAAATATTCAGCAATATTTAGGCGAACAGGATTCTGATAAGAAACCAAAAACCATTATTGTATTCAGTACGCAAAAACTAGAAGGAAAATCGATAGTGGCAGGTAATATTGCAAGGACATTGAAACGTGAAGGCAAAAAAGTATTGCTGCTCAATTACAGAAAGAAAAAGGAATCGATTAAACAAAGTCAAGGATTTTCATTTATTAACAGGATTTTGGGCTATCCGGATACCCGTATAGACTTTGACAGTCCATTTTTGTCAGACGCCAGCAAATATCTTTCAGCTTCCGAATACCAAATCTATGAGTTGGACCATAATTATTACAATGCAAAAAGTTACTTGGATATTATTGGTAAGGAAGATCCAAAGTTTGATGACCCTCTAGATTTTGTAATCATTGAAATTCCTGCAATCATTTATAACAACTACCCTCCAGAGTTATTCGCTCGAGGTGATATTGACATTCTTGTTTGTCGGTCCAATAGAATTTGGTCAGATGCAGATGAATCTGCAATGGCCAATTTAAGGACTACCTGTGGTTCAAAAATCAAATTGATAGTAAATGGTGTTGAGTTGAATGAGGTTGAATCCATTTTGGGAGATCTGCCAAAATCACGAAGCAGGTTTAGGAAAAAACTCAAGGCGTTTTTTAAGTTTCAGTTTTTGTCAAAAAACCAGATATAACAGGCAGTCCATGAAAATCCTCAAAAAAATAGTTAAGGAAGATAATTTTCTGTCATTGACGGGAAACCTTGTCATTGCTGTATTAGGTATTGCAGGTTTTGGTCTACTGGCCCGGAGTTTGTCCTTGGATGTTTTTGGTCAATGGGTTTTGTTTGTGACTGGGGGATCCTTTGTAGAGATGTTTCGGTTTGGCATTACCAATACGGCTTTGATACGATTTTTATCCGGTGCGGATACTCATGAAAGGAAAAAACTTATAGGGTCAAATACCTTAATAGGCCTTTGCGCCACGATCCTAATAGCACTTATTCTACTGTTTTGCCTCGTGGTATTTTATGATTCCATTAGTACGTCTGGATATTACCTCTTTTTCAAATGGTATCCCTGGTTGGCCTTTTTAAATTTGCCTTGGAACAATGCTTTAGTGGTTTTACAAGCGGATAGGAAGTACGGTCAAATTTTAGCCATCAAAGCATTTAAAAGCGGTATCTTTTTTCTGGTAATCGTCCTTCATTTTTTCGTTAGGGAAATGACATTGACACAATTGGTTATTGGGTTACTCATAGCGAATGCCATTACATCTTTGATTAGCTTGTTTTTGGGCTGGGATGGCGCCAAATATATAAGACAGGCAACTTCCAAGACCAATAGGACCTTACTGGATTTTGGAAAATATACCACCTTTACATTGATAGGGACCAATCTTTTAAGAAGTGCGGATACTTTGATTATAAGTTTGAGCCCAATGGGAAGTGCTGCCGTAGCCCTTTTTAGCATTCCTCTAAAGCTTACAGAATTGCAACAAATTCCTTTGAGAAGTTTTGTCGCTACTGCATTTCCAAAGATGTCCAAGGCCAGTGTTCAGGGAAAGGTTAACGAAGTAAGGAATTTGTTTTATACCTATTCCGGAGCGCTCACCTACCTTTTTATAGGGATGAGTTTGTTCACGTTTGTCTTTGCGGATTATTTGGTCTTGATGCTTTCTGGTGAGCAGTATTTAAAGGTGGATCCGGAAACAGGGTTCAATGTGGTGGCCATGGTCCGAGTATTTTCTGTGTATGGGTTGTTACTTCCCATAGATAGAATGACAGGGGTGTGTTTGGATAGTATCAATAGACCTAACATAAACGCCCTCAAGGTATTCATCATGGTAGCGGCCAATGTGATTGGGGATTTCGTTGCCATTTTTATTTTTAAGTCCTTGATTCTAGTTGCTGTTGGCTCAATCCTATTTACCATAATAGGTATTTGGATGGGAATGTATTTCCTAAACAAAGAATTGAATTTGTCCTATGGTAAAATTTTTTACAGGGGATGGGATTTCTATATGAACCTATTAAATAAAGCAAGTAACAAACGATTGTTGCTCGCGAACGAAAAAGCAAATTGAAAACTAATTTGAGTCATATAAATCCTTTTGAAAAAATGTCCGGTTCGGCTAGTTTGGCCAAACCAATGGTGGTTTTGTCATTATTCGGGATTACGGCGTTAATGGCCTTGATGCTTGCCAAAATGGAGTTGGCAGGTGTAGGTATCTTGCTGGCGATTTTTTTGGGCAGTATTTTCATCTATGCGGTTTTCAAGAATCCTGTACTAGGTTTTTACACCACCATAGGGTTAAACTTTATTATCCTTGGAATTGGTCGCTACGTTCAAGGATTACCGTTAGGATTTGGTATAGATGGATTAATGGTTTTAACCTTTTTGGCCTTGATCTTTAAGAGATTTAGGGAAAGGGTGGATTGGTCCCCGGCGAAAAAGGACGTTACCTTTCTGGCAGGGATCTGGTTATTATATTTCATATTTCAACTGGTAAATCCAGAGGCAAGAATGATAGAACCCTGGATTGCGGGTAGGGGAATAGGTTTCTATTTCTTCTTTTTTGTCGTCCTCACTTTTATGCTGATCAATACCAATAAACGACTGGACACCTTCCTTTACGTTTGGGGCATTCTCTCAATACTTGGTACACTTAAGGGTATTGGGCAAATGGTTTTTGGGGTAGATTTTGCCGAACAGGCATGGTTGGATAGGGGAGGTGCGGTTACCCATGTATTGTTCGGCAAGCTAAGGGTATTTTCTTTCTTTAGTGATGCAGGTCAATTTGGAGGGAACCAGGGATACGCCGGTGTGGTTTTTATCATTTATTCCATGGCCAAAAAAGGGCTTCCAAAATTCTTTTTTCTTACGGTTGGTATACTGGGTATTTATGGCATGTTAATATCTGGGACTAGAGGTTCTATCGCGGTTCCCTTTGTTGGTTTTATGGCCTTTTTCGTATTAAGGAAGAACATTAAAGTACTTAGTGCCGGTCTTTTGTTCGTCGCAATGCTCTTTGTGTTTTTTAAATATACAACGATTGCTAATGGTAATCCTCAAATTCGAAGAATGCGTACTGGCTTTGATCCAAATGATGCATCACTACAGGTACGGTTGGCCAATCAAAGAATTCTAAGTGCCTATATGGCTACCAGACCATTTGGAGGAGGCATTGGCCATGCAGGTGACAAAGCGCAACGATTTTTGCCCAACGCATTTCTATCACACGTTGCTACAGATAGTTGGTACGTGATGATTTGGGCGGAAATGGGCGTGGTTGGCTTGACCATGCATCTTTGCATTTTATTTTATGTAGTGGGCATGGCATCCTTTAAGGTCATGTTTAGAATTAGGGATCCAATAACAAAATTGAAGATGAGCGCTCTTATTTGTGGAATGCTTGGGGTTATGGCAGCATCCTATGGTAATGCGGTTTTGGGTGGCCTGCCTACGGCCTTATTGATATATTCTTCAATGGCCTTGATTTCAAACCCTAAAATTTTTGAAACGCCCATTGAAGAAAGCGAACCTAAATACATTGACCATCAAATCACTTGAAGTGAAATCATTACTGAATAAAAATCATGAAAAAAAATAAATTGGAAAAACTGGAGGCTATAAGAGGTTTTGCAGCTTTATATGTTGTCCTCTTTCACTTATTGCCTCAAAAGATTTTGCTTTTTGGCGTTAATGTTGGTCTCCTATTTAGGTTTGGACCGGAGGCCGTAATCGTATTTTTTGTCCTAAGCGGATTTGTAATTAAATACAGCTGGGAAAAGTCTAAGGACAGGTCGTTCGCATATTATTTCAAACGACGTTTTATAAGGCTTTATGTCCCCTTGTTTTTTATTTTTTTGATGGGATATCTGATAAAATGTTATTCGGAAGGTGCATTGGCAAATCCCGATTGGCCAAATCTACTGGCCAATATATTTATGTTTCAAGATGTTATATCGCAAAAACCCAATGTAATCGCTGCTGCTTATATGGGGAATGGTGTTTTATGGTCCCTGTCCTATGAGTGGTGGTTTTACATGCTATTCTTTGTTTTGGCAAAGAACATAAAATCTGAAAAGCTAAATACTTACGTTACTGTTTTGGTGGTTGTAGCGGCGCTCTCCTATTTGATATATCCCTTTTTCATTAATCGCCTTCTGATGTATTTCGCAATTTGGTGGATAGGTGTCACTTTTGCTGATTTTTATTTAAAAGGCAATGCAATTACCCTTAAATCAATCGTGCCATATGGTTATATATTGCTATTGATCACACTTATTTTAGGCATTAATTTGTATTTGAACTTTGGATATACCAAAGTGTATAGTTATCCGCTTGTAGCATATCCTTTTGTGGAATTGAGACACTTCTTGTTCGCTATCATCGTAATGGTGGGTGCCGTATTTTGGAACCGTTTTAATTGGTTGGGATTCAATACGTTTTTTGGTGTCTTTAAGCATATTGCACCCTTTTCATACGTCATATATATATCACATCATTATTTGGTGATAGAAGCTAGTTACCTAAGCTTCTTGAATAACAAAATACTCGAAAACACCTTGTATGTTATTTTGATGCTGCTTTTCTCATACTTGTTGGAGGTCATTTTTTATAACAAAATCAGGAAATGGCTTATATGAAGATTTTAATGTATTGATAATGAACAAGTATTTAACACTTGACCATGTAATCATTCAAGTAAAAGTATACCGATAGCAAGTTCCTTGGAATTATCATGGCAAAGGCAATTTCCCAAAATGGAATTTTCTCTGGGAACAATTATTATGAAAGAAAAGTTGAATAGATCATGAACAGAAGAAAAGCAATGGTAGGTATTTTGGCGGTCACTGGTATGGGGATTGCCGCTTTTACCACAAAGAAGTTTTTTTTTGGTAACCCAAAGGTTCAAAGAGGGCAACTTAGGCAGCATTTAAGCTTGATTACGGAAATGATCGATATCATTATTCCTCCTACCGATACCCCTGGTGCCAAGGAAGCCCATGTGCAGGACTATATATTGGGTTATATGGAGTTTTGTGCCCCCAATAAAGAGTATGTCAATTTCTTGCATGGGCTTTATGAGGTACAGGATTCTTGCAACAATATGTACGGTGCCAATTTCGAAGGCTGTACCATGGAGGAAAAAAATGAGATACTAAAAGATTTGGACGGTAGTTATTCGGCCAACGATTTCATAAACAAAATAGAGGTCAAATTAAGGGGAAGATCATTTTTCACCATACTAAGGTCATTAACGATTGAGGGCTACTGCACTTCTAAACTAGGAGCTACGGAACTATTGGCGTATCAACCAATCCCTACCGTCTATCAAGCGGAAATTAATATACAGCCAACCCAAAAGGCTTGGGCAACCAGATAAAATACTATGGAAGGACAAGAAAATATATATCATTTTGATGCCATTGTGGTTGGCTCTGGAATCAGTGGCGGTTGGGCGGCAAAAGAGCTCACGGAAGGGGGGCTTAAAACACTTGTTTTGGAACGAGGCCGAAACGTGGAACATATTAAGGACTATACAACCGCGGCTAAACACCCATGGGAGTTTGAGCATGGAACGCACTTGACCCAGGAGGAATTGAAGGAAAGGCCTATTCAAAGTAGCCATTGCAATGCCACTGACAAACACTTTTATGTAAAGGATAGTGAACACCCCTACATTCAGGAAAAACCTTTTAAGTGGATAAGGGGGTACCAAGTGGGCGGGCGTTCCTTGACATGGGGGCGGCAGAGTTACAGATTATCGGATTTGGATTTTGAGGCCAATAGAAAAGACGGTCATGGTGTAGATTGGCCCATTAGATATAAGGATATAAAGGAATGGTATGATTATGTGGAGGAATATGTTGGCATTAGTGGGGCTGTGAATTCTCTGGCCCATTTACCCGATGGTGTTTTTTTACCACCTATCCCCATGAATGCCATTGAAAAGCATTTAGAGGAAAGCATTGGCAAAAATTACAAGGACCGCATGCTTATCAACGGAAGGGTGGCGAACCTGACCCAACCCAAAAAAGGTAGGGGGCCTTGTATGTATCGTAATCTTTGTAGTAGGGGATGTCCGTTTTCCGGATACTTTAGCAGTAATTCCACAACCCTTGTGGATGCTTTTAATAGCGGAAATCTCACCCTCAGGGAAAACGCCATTGTTAAGGAAGTTGTGTATGACGAGGCCTCAAAAAAAGCGCAAGGGGTTAAAATTATTGATGCCATAACCAAGGAGGAGATAACCTATTATGCCAAAATTATTTTTCTAAACGCATCGGCCATTGCCACGGCATCCATCTTATTGAATTCCGTTTCAGATTCATTTCCCAACGGTTTGGGCAATTCCAGTCTACAAATCGGTCATAATCTAATGGATCATGTTGTAAATGAAGGTACCTATGGTACTTACAATGGGTTATTGGACAAGTATTATGTAGGCCGGTCTCCTGGAACCATATATATTCCCCGGTTTCAGAATTTAGACGATAAAACAAAAAGCACGGATTTTATCAGGGGATATGGAATACAAGGTAAGGGATCAAGGGAGAATTGGGAGACAAAGAAAACAGAGGGTTTTGGCATCACCCTTAAAGAGCAACTGGAAACCCCGGGCAAATGGAAAATTTCATTGGGCGGTAGGGGTGAAGTATTGCCAAATTATGAGAACAGGATTTCCTTGGATTATCAAAACCGCGATCAGTGGGGCCTACCCTTGGTAAAGGTCCATTTTGAATATGGTTCCAATGAAATTGCCATGATGGAACATATGACCAAGACCAGTGAGGAAATGCTCAGGAAGGCTGGGTTTGAGAACGTGGGAAGTTATAGGACAAGTCCCCCACCGGGGTCTGCGGTCCATGAAATGGGAACAGTGCGAATGGGCCGTGATCCCAAAACTTCCGTCTTGAACAAATACAATCAAATGCACGATGTGAGGAACGTTTTCATAACGGATGGTAGCTGTATGACATCCTCTGCCTGCCAGAACCCGTCATTGACCTATATGGCTTTGACCGCCAGGGCTTGCCATTATGCCTTGAACCAATTAAGATCAGATCTGTTATGATGGTTTTTAAACGAACGTTACTTTTTATTTGCTTCTTTATACTGATTATATGGGGTGTCTATGAATTTATGCAACCTTCCTATGGTATACATGCGGAAGGCACATTGTACACTGTAAACAAGGGAGATAAGAGTGTGACCATTTTTGACCTAAGTAAGGGAAGGACTATAAAAACAGTGTCGATGGAATTGGAGCCCCATGAGGCTACCTATGTGGAAAGTTCTGGAAGTTTGGTTATTACGGATTATGGCTCACCAGAAAAAGCGGGCAATAGCGTTACGGTAATCAATACGGCCAAAAATTCGATAGAAAGAACAATATCGTTGGGGGAAAGTTTGAGGCCCCATGGCATTATTTCCATGCCCATGGCCAATAGCGTTGGTGTGGTAACGGATATAGGCAACCATTTGTCAATAGTTAATTTGGGGACCGGTAGGGTAGAAAAACAAGTGGGTACCGGGCAAGATTTTAGTCACTTGTTGGCACGACATCCCCAAAAGCCCTTAATATATGTTACTAATATCAATTCCGGTTCGGTTAGTGTGATAAATACCGAAGAAGGAAGGATAGAAAACATCATCCCAGTGGGGAAAAAAACAGAAGGTATTGCCATTACTCCTGATGGCGCTGAACTATGGGTTACCAATATAGAGGAAGATTTTATTTCAGTTATAAGTACGGAGTCCTATGAAACCATCACCAAATTGACCACAGGGAGCCTTCCCTTGCGCATAAAAATATCTCGTAATGGCCAGTACGGATTGGTATCGAATACCAACGATGGAACGATTTCTGTTTTCAGTATTCCCAATAAAAGACTTGTTAAAACAATACGTTTGCCCGGCAGTGGAGGACTTCTGGACAGATTGATATACGGTAAGCCCAGGCCAGTTGGTATTCTTATACATCCTAATGAATCGTTTGCTTTTGTAAGTAACTATTCGCAAGGTCGTGTTGAGGTAATAGACATGAATGGATTTATCTGGGCGGGTGGTATTGAGGTAGGAGATAAACCAGATGGTTTGGCCTGGGTTCCAAATTTGAATTAGAAGAATGAAAAAACGAATCAAATATGTATCGTTGCTTGTGGCTGCCCTTTACTTTTTGGCGGTCATGGTCATATTAATAACTAGGTTACCGTCTTATGACATTAGAATCAATGGAAAGCTCTATGTGGTTAACAAAGTGAGTCGTGATGTTCAGGTAATCGATTTAACCAACGGAAGGGAATTGTTCAAAATCCCAATTGCTATGGAATGTCATGAAGCCTTGGTATCAAAAGACCAAAGATTCATTTATTTTACAAATTTTGGTGCTCTGGATAGTGATGGAAGTATCGTTAAGCGATTTAACACCAAGACCAATACGATTGATAAGACAATAGATATTGAAGGTGGCATCAGTGCCAATGGAATGGCATGCCTTGATGAGCAGGACAAGGTTCTCCTGGTGGACTACGTTTCCAATTCCCTATTGGTATGGAATACAACAACCGAAAACATTGAAAGGGAAATTCCTACGGAACAAAAAAAGAGCCATCTGGCGGTACTACATCCAAAGGAACCTAAGGTATTCGTTACCAATATGGGCTCCAGTTCAGTAAGCGTCATTGATTTGGAAACTAATAAGGTAGAAAAGATTATAACATGCAAACCTGGAACGGAAAGTATTGACGTAAGACCAGACGGCTCCGAAGTTTGGGCCACCAACAAAGATGATAATTCTGTTTGTGTAATCAATTCCAAAACCCTTGAGGTGATTGATGTTTTGCCTACAGGTAAGGAGCCTCTGAAAATAAAATTTTCCATCGATGGCAAGTATTGCTTAGTGGCCAATGCCGGAGATGGTACCGTATCTATTTACAAAAGCAATACAAAAGAACTGGTCAAGACCATATACATTCCCGGTAAGAAAACTTTGGTCCAGAGAATATTGTACCACACCCCTAGACCTGTCAATATTTTAATGCATCCCAATGGGCGGTATGCCTTTGTGTCCAATTCGAATGCCAGTAAGATCGAAGTTATTGATATGGAACATTTTCAAATTTTGGGCAATCTTGGCACAGGCGAAATCCCAGATGCGATGGCCTTTACCCAATAAAGGAGGATGATCGGTAGAAAATAAAAAAGTACAAGGAATACTTAAAAAACAGGAATGGCCAATAGAAAAAAATTATTAACCCCCAAATTAAATGTTTTAAGAATGGTTAATCGAAAGAAAGCGATAGATTAAATAAGGTTTACTGCCATTCATCGACAGTCAATAAAAAAAATAACGAAACCCCTTTATTTTTGAAATCGCAAAGAAAGGGATGTACTAAATCTAATTTCTGCATGAACAATAACCTACCACTCGTATCCATTATTACCGTGAACTATAACGACTCACAGGTAACCATAGATCTTTTGACATCACTGAGGGACCTTACTTACAACAATGTAGAGGTGATTGTAGTAGACAATGCATCGCCAAGTGACAATCCACAGGTAATAAAGAAGGCATTTCCTGAAATTAATTTGATAGTGAGTGATAAAAACCTAGGATTTGCTGGAGGTAACAATTTGGGGGTTAAAGTTTCCAATGGAGATTATCTGTTGTTCATTAACAACGATACCATAGTTCCCCAAAATTTTTTGGAGCCCTTGGTAGAAACACTACAAAAGGATATTAACATTGGCATGGTCAGTCCAAAAATTAAATTTCATTGGGATCCTAGCAAGATTCAATATGCGGGATATACATCTATGAACAAATGGACCATTAGGAACAAAAGTATTGGTTACCATAAAATGGATGACGGAAGTTATGATACCGAAGGAGTGACAGCCTCCATTCACGGAGCGGCCATGATGGTGCCCAGACAAGTGATCGAAGAAGTAGGCATGATGAACGAAATGTATTTCCTGTACTATGAGGAACATGATTGGGCCGAAATGATAAAAAGGGCGGGATACTCCATTTATTATCAACCAAAGTCCTATATCCTTCACAAGGAGTCATTGTCCACGGGTAAGAACAGTCCACTTAAAACATACTATATTGCAAGGAATAGGATAGTCTTTGCCAGAAGAAATTTTTCTTTCAAATATCTGTGGTTCAGCATGCTGTTTCAGACCGTGGTGTCCATACCCAAAAATCTTATCACATTTCTATTAAAAGGTCAATTTGAACATTTGAAGGCATTTTCTAGTGCTATTTATTGGAATTTGACTCATTTCAAGTTAACAAAATAGGATTTGATGGGGCAAATAAAATCCTAACATCTTAAACGTATAAGAAAAAAGTATACACCACATATTGTGGCAGTTATACAACATAATTTATTTCCTCAAAAAATGTAAGAATATATTTACAATTATAATCAATTCAAATAAAATGAAAATAACAGTAGTTGGTACAGGGTACGTAGGTCTAGTTACGGGAACCTGTTTTGCAGAAACCGGAATCGATGTTACCTGTGTGGATATCGATAAAAGAAAAGTACAGATGCTTTTAAATGGTGAGGTACCCATTTATGAACCAGGTCTGGATAATTTATTGGCAAGGAACTTGGAAAAGGGAAGGATAACTTTTACCACAAATTTGGCTAAGGGAATACAGGGCAGTGATGCCGTTTTTATAGCTGTGGGAACCCCACCGGATGAGGATGGTAGTGCTGATTTGAAGTATGTTTTGGGTGTAGCTAGGGAAATTGGCCAACATATGGAAGATTATAAGGTGATTATTACAAAAAGTACCGTCCCAGTTGGAACTTCCTTTAAAGTGAAGAAAGCGGTCCAGGAGGAATTGGACAAGCGTAAAGTAGATATAGCCTTTGATGTGGCCTCCAATCCAGAATTCTTAAAAGAGGGTAGCGCTGTGGATGACTTCCTAAAACCGGACAGAATTGTCGTGGGAATAGAAACTGAAAGGGCTCAAAAGACCATGAAAAGGTTGTACAAGCCATTTTTGATGAACGGACACCCATTGTTGTTTATGGACATATTTTCATCAGAGATGACAAAGTATGCAGCAAATTCTATGCTGGCCACTAAAATTAGTTTCATGAACGATATTGCCAACCTTTGCGAACTGGTAGGGGCAAATGTGGACTTGGTTCGCAAAGGGATTGGTTCAGATGCCAGAATTGGTAATAAATTCATTTATCCGGGCACGGGGTATGGCGGTAGCTGTTTCCCCAAGGACGTACAGGCCTTGATCAGGACAGCCGATGAACATGGACATTCCCTAGAGGTCTTAAAAGCCGTTGAAAACGTCAATTACAGACAAAAATCCAAATTGGTCGAAAAAATCAAGATACATTTTGGAGAAAACCTAAGGGGCAAACAGTTTGGAATCTGGGGCTTATCATTTAAGCCAAAAACAGATGATATGAGAGAGGCACCTTCTTTGGTGATTATAGAACAATTGAAAGCTATGGGCGCGCAAGTCCGTGTTTATGATCCTGTTGCCATGGAAGAGGCGAAGCACAGTTTGGCGGATACAGTCGTATATGCAAAGGATGAGTACGATGCTTGTATAGAGGTAGATGCATTGATTTTGGTGACCGAATGGTCAGAATTTAGAATGCCCAACTTTAGGATCTTGGAAAAGATCATGAACCAAAAGCTCATTTTTGATGGAAGAAACGTGTACGACCCAGAGGAAATGAGGGAGCTTGGATTTCAATATTTCAGTATTGGTAGGGAAGCTGTCAACGTGGAAAATGCCAACAAGATTCCGGTAAAAAAGGCCATCTAAGCGGCCATAATAATTTAAAGATAAAGACATGAAAAGAATATTGGTCACCGGTGGTGCAGGTTTTGTAGGCTCACACCTTTGCGAACGTCTATTGGGTGAAGGCAACGAAGTAGTTTGTATGGACAACTATTTTACGGGTAGAAAGAGTAAAATAGTGCACCTTATGGACAATCCATACTTTGAGCTTATAAGGCATGACGTAACCTTGCCCTATTTTATCGAGGTGGATGAAATCTATAATTTGGCATGTCCGGCTTCTCCGGTCCATTACCAGCATAATCCTATAAAGACTATAAAAACTTCGGTATTGGGCGCTATCAATATGTTGGGCTTGGCCAAACGTATCAATGCCAAAATATTACAGGCTTCTACCAGTGAGGTATATGGCGATCCGGAAATACATCCACAGCCTGAAAATTACTGGGGCCATGTAAATCCAATAGGGATCCGTTCCTGCTACGATGAAGGGAAACGATGTGCGGAGTCGCTGTTCATCAATTACCACCATTCCAATGACGTCTTGGTTAAGATCATTCGCATCTTTAATACCTATGGACCGAGAATGGAACCGGATGATGGTAGGGTTGTTTCCAACTTCATCATGCAGGCCCTTCAAGGAAAGGACATTACCGTATTTGGAGAGGGGACTCAGACCCGAAGTTTTCAATATGTTAGCGATTTGGTTGATGGGATGATTAAAATGATGGGGACGGGAGATGACTTCATAGGTCCTATAAACATTGGTAATCCCGGTGAGTTCACTATGTTGGAATTGGCCCAGAACATCATTGAGATTACAGGGTCAAAATCAAAAATTATTCATCTGCCCTTACCTTCGGACGATCCAATGCAACGCAAACCGGATATTTCCCTGGCCAAAGAAAAATTAAAGGATTGGGAACCTTCTGTCGACCTTAAGACCGGTTTGATAAAAACAATCGAATATTTTGATGGCATGTTACAAGATCAATCCATCAAAGCGTTGGTAAACTCCTAAGCTGGGCCTTCACGTATGGATGTTCTTAAAATCATAGTATACTTTTTTGAGGTTCTGTTTATCGCCTATTTCGGTTTTGCTGCCCTATATGTGTTCATCTTTGCCCTGGCCGGAGTCTTTAAGACTCCAAAACGGGCAAGAATTATGAACAGGGAACGGAAGTTTGCTGTACTCATTCCCGGTTACAAAGAAGACAATGTCATCGTGGAAGTGGCACAAAAGGCTTTGCGACAGGAGTATCCAAAGGATTTGTTCGAGGTCGTTGTCATCGCGGATTCCTTTGAGGAGTCCACCTTGAAATCCCTAAGAAAACTGCCCTTGACCGTTTTGGAAGTGTCTTTTGACAAAAGCACCAAATCCAAGGCATTAAACAAGGCCATGCGGCAGTTGGGTGATGATTATCAGGTGGCCCTCGTTTTAGATGCCGATAATATTATGGCTTCGGATTTTGTATCTAAAATTAACGATGCCTTCAACAAAGGATTTAAGGTTGTGCAAGGGCATCGTATGGCCAAAAATACCAACACGGCCTTTGCTATTTTGGACGCCATCAGCGAGGAGGTGAACAACCACATCTTCAGGAAAGGACACCGGGTGATGGGACTTTCCTCGGCCTTAATCGGGTCAGGTATGGCCTTTGACTATCATTTTTTTAAAAAGACAATGTCTCAAGTCAATGCCGTTGGTGGTTTTGATAAGGAACTGGAATTAAAGTTGCTCAAGGACAGGAATACCATCGAATATTTGGCTGATGCCTATGTTCTGGACGAAAAAGTTCAAAAAACGGAAGTCTTCTCCAATCAAAGAAAGCGATGGCTTTCAGCACAATTCGTCTATTTTGGAAGGTATGCGACATCGGGTGTTAAAGAACTTTTTTTAAGGGGCAATATCGATTTTGCCGATAAGGTTTATCAAATGGTTTCCCCGCCACGTATTCTTTTATTGGGGATGGTGGTGCTCATTTCTTTACTCTATTTGGTTTTTGACATACTCTCAATTGCATCAACATTGTTTGTACCCTCTGTGGTATGGTACACACTTTTAGTGATGACGGTTCTTTCTTTTGTTTTGTCCATTCCCCATAAATTTTACAATAGGGCCACGTTAAGGGCTGTATTTACATTGCCCAGGGCATTTGGCGTTATGTTCCTTTCGCTTTTTAAGCTAAGGGGTGCCAATAAAAAATTCATCCATACCCAGCATGGGACTATAAAAAGTAATTAAGCAAAAATGAAAATAGGTATTGAAGGCCAACGACTTTTTAGAGAAAAGAAACATGGCATGGACATGGTGGCTCTAGAATTGATCAAAAATCTTCAGCAGATAGATTCGGAAAACGAATATGTCATTTTCGTAAGGCCCGATGTGGACAATACCTGTATTCCCAAAGCACCTAATTTTAAGGTGGTGGAGCTTACCTCTGCATTTGGATATCCCGGTTGGGAACAGATAGAATTGCCAAGAGCTGCTGCCAAGGAGGGCTGTGATGTACTTCATTGTACCAGCAATACGGGGCCAATCAACAGTAAAATCCCTGTTGTGACTACCCTTCATGATATAATTTACCTGGAAAGCATCAGTCTCTTGAAAAAGGATGGAACCTGGTATCAAAAATTAGGGAATATGTATCGGCGGTATGTTGTGCCATCGGTGGTGAGACAAAGTAGGAAGGTCATTACGGTTTCCAATTACGAAAAAAAGCGTATCGGCGAATATTTCGGATTTAAGGATGATAAGTTACGGGCCGTTTATAATGGTGTGGGGGCCCATTTTAAAAAGATAAACAACGGTCTTGAGCTACGACAAGTAAAGATGGACTATGGTTTGCCGGATAAGTTCTTTTTCTTTTTAGGAAATACAGATCCCAAAAAAAATACACCGGGTGTTATCAAGGCTTTTTCGGATTTTAACGATCAGTACCCTAATACGTATACCTTGGTGATGCTAGATTACGAGGAGCGGGCACTTCAGAAAATATTGGATAGCCTTGGTAGACCGGAACTTCGCAAAAGAATCCATCTGACAGGCTATGTGCCCAACGCCAAATTGCCGGCCCTCATTAGTCAATGTACCGTCTTTTTGTATCCTTCGCTTCGGGAGAGTTTTGGTATTCCCATCTTGGAAGGTATGGCCTGTGGGGTGCCCGTTATTACATCCAATACGTCCTCCATGCCAGAGATTGCAGGGGAAGATGCTGCTATAATCGTAAACCCTACACATCCTTGGGAAATTACCCAAGCCATGGAAATGTTGGTACAGGATAAGCAATTGGCGGCAATTTTGGCCGAAAAAGGCATTGAGCGCGCCGCCAAATTCTCGTGGCGTACCATGGCGGAAGAAGTCCTTGCCATCTATCAAGAAGTTTATAGTGAAAATCAAAATTTGATAGCGCAATGATCAAGAGAAGGGATATAATAGTTATGGGCATACAGGCCTGGGATATCGAAATTGGTAGCAATTGCAAAAACATAGCCATAGAATTTTCAAAACATAACCGGGTACTTTATGTTAATCCACCTTTGGATAGGATAAGCAGTATTCGGCATCGTAAATCCAAGTCCATCCAGAAACGACTCAGGATAAAAAAAGGCCTTGAAGAGGGATTGGTGCCTATTTCTGAAAATTTGTGGAACCTATATCCTATCACTATGACGGAATCTATCAATTTTATTAGTCAGCCCCTGCTCTTTGGCTTTCTAAATAGAAGAAATGGAAAACGGTTTTGTGGGGATATCAGTAAAGCAATTGCCAAGCTGAATTTCAAGAATTACATTGTTTTTAATGATAGTTCCATGTTCTTGGGGCAGCATATAAGGGAATTTTTAACCCCGGATTTTTACATTTATTACATGCGAGATTTCTTAACAAAAAATCCGTACTGGAGAAAAAATGGTGTACGTCTGGAGCCAAAATTAATACAAGCCGCAGATTGTGTAGTAAACAACTCTACCCTCTATACGGAGTATGGTAGGGAATTTACCCCCAATTCCTTCATGGTAGGTCAAGGTTGCGATACGCGTTTGTTCAACGATCAGCTTCGTGAAATTATCATACCGGAAGATTTGGCGGTCATTAAAGGGCCTATCATTGGGTACGTTGGGTTTTTGTCTAGTCGCAGGCTTAGTATCCCTATTTTGGAGCATATTGCCATTTCAAGGAAAGATTGGAGCATTGTACTGGTTGGTCCTGAGGACGATACCTTCGCGAATTCCGGATTGCACCAGATGGAGAATGTTTTTTTTCTAGGGAGTAGGGATGCATCCCAATTACCCAACTATATAAAAGGTTTTGATGTCGCCATAAATCCGCAGTTGATAAACGATGCTACCATTGGAAATTACCCGAGAAAAATAGATGAATACCTAGCCTTGGGAAAACCTACCGTGGCATCAGCTACAAAGGCTATGGAATACTTCAAGGATTTTACCTATTTAGGGGAAACACCGGAGGATTACGTGGCACTTATTGAAAGAGCCTTGAAAGAGGATACGCCCCACTTGCAAAAACAAAGAAAGGCCTATGGCCTGTCCCATAGTTGGGAAAACAATGTCAAGGAAATTTATAACTGCATTTTAAAAGTGCAAAGGGCAAGTGCCTAAGACAAAATATATGGGACTAATAAAGAAAATAAAATCCAATCCACGTCTCAAGCAAATGGCCTTGAATGCTATTGCCCCAAAACGAAACCCTAGGCCGAGACTATGGGTACGATGGTTTTTAAATCCGCTAATACATAAAAAGGGTAAAGGTGCCACGATACGAAGAAATAGCCGAATTGATGTATTTCCATGGAAACGTTTTGAGGTGGGAAATCTTACCACAATAGAGTCTTTCAGTACTATAAACAATGGCTCTGGGGATGTGCTTTTGGGCGATAAGGTTCGTGTGGGTATCGGGAGTGTGGTGATTGGGCCCGTGACCATGGGGAATGGTTCTGGTCTGGGGCAGCATGTTTTCGTTTCAGGATTCAACCACGGTTTTGCCGATGGTTCTAAAAATTCAAGCGATCAGCCTTTGGACATTCGGCCAACGGTTATTGGGGAAGAAGCCCATATCGGGGCAAATTCAGTGGTATTGGCCGGGGTGACCATTGGTAGAAACTGCCAAATTGGAGCAGGTAGCGTTGTTACCAAGGATATTCCGCCATATTCAGTCGCCGTAGGCAATCCCGCAAGGGTTATCAAACAATACAACCATCTCACCGGGGAGTGGGAATCGGTAGTAAAAAAACAATCTATAGCCATTTAAAGTTTATAAACATGTTAGCATTGGAGGTTCTTTTTTGGATTGCATTATTCGTCATTTTCTATTCCTACTTGGGGTATGGTATCCTACTGTTCGCCATGATTAAGGTAAGGCGACTTTTGGGCATGGACAAAAATTTCGAAGGTAACGAGGACTATGAGCCCGAGGTGACCTTGTTCGTGGCGGCCTATAATGAAAAGGAGTATCTGGATGCCAAGGTCAGTAATTCCAAAAGCTTGAACTATCCGCAAAACAAGATAAAACAACTCTGGGTGACCGATGGTTCCGATGATGGTACACCGGAATTATTGAAAAAATATGACGGCGTGCAAGTTTTGCATCAGCCGGAACGAAATGGGAAAATTGCTGCTATGAATCGGGGGATGGCCTTTGTGGACACTCCCATAGTAATTTTTTCCGATGGGAATACCACCTTGGGAAAGGACGCCATCAAGGAAATTGTAAGGTTGTTCAGAAATCCGAAGGTTGGATGTGTTTCCGGGGAAAAACGGATTTACTCCAAAGAGACCGATGCCGCGGCAGGGGCGGGGGAAGGCCTGTATTGGAAATACGAATCGCAATTGAAAAAATGGGATGCCGAGCTGTATTCCGTAGTTGGAGCGGCGGGCGAGCTTTTTGCCATTAGAACTAAACTTTGGCAGGAAGTGGAAAAGGATACCTTGTTGGATGATTTTATGATATCCCTTCGTGTGGCCATGTCCGGCTACACCATTCAATACAACCCGGAAGCATATGCCATTGAAGAGGCTTCTGCCAACGTAAAGGAAGAATTGAAACGGAAAGTGCGAATTTCTGCTGGTGGATTGCAATCCGTCGTGCGATTGGCGCCCTTATTGAGTATTCTTAAATACGGGACGTTATCGTTTCAATACATTTCACACAGGGTATTGCGATGGACCTTGACGCCCTTGTTTCTTTTATTGTTAATTCCGATGAATTTGGTTTTGGCGTTGAACGAAGGTATATTTTCCTTGGGCATCTATTCCCTTTTATTCTGGGGACAGGTCCTTTTCTATGCCGCTGCCTTGTTGGGATGGTTCTTGGAAAACCGACAGATCAAGGTCAAGGTTTTGTTCGTGCCCTATTACTTCTTTATTATGAACCTTTCGGTGTATCTCGGTTTGGGAAGATATCTTAAAGGTAGTCAATCCGTGAATTGGGAACGTGCCAAGCGTGGCGGTATGGCTGCAGAACCCCTGGCTTAGGCCGGGTTTTGGTCCAAGGGCAGGTTAAAGGTAAAGGAGCTGCCTTTACCAGGGTCGCTATCAATGGTGAGTTTGCCTCCGTTCTTTTTGATGAAGATTTGACATAGGATAAGCCCCAATCCCGTTCCGGGCTCTTTTTCGGTGCCTAGTTGGCTAAAATGCTCCTTGGGATTCAGTATTTTTTTTATGTCCTCCTTGGCGATTCCTTGACCGTTATCGGTAACCGATATATAGACCGACTTTCCTTTTTTCTCGGCTTCCAACTTGATGGTCCCCTGTTTGGGCGTGAATTTTATGGCATTCGAGATTAGATTTCTAAGGACCGTTTTGGTGGTATTCATATCGGCCTGCGCATAGGTGTCCTCGGGAATTTCATTGATAAGTGTTATCTCTTTATGTCCGCTGGGCAGCTTGAGAAGCCTAAAAGTCTCTTCTACCATATCGTGCAGTACCAATTTCTCGGGGATAATTTCAATTTGCCCACTTTCCGATCTTCCCCACCCCAAAAGGTTTTGTAATAGGTTCAAGGCCTCGTCCATGGTTCTTGAAATTTCATAAACGGTTCCGTTAATAAAATTTGGGGAGGTATGGTCTATGATTCCGCGCTGTATAAAGTCCATTTTAAGCTTGGCGGCACTTAATGGGGAGCGAAGGTCGTGGCCAATAATGGAAAACATCCTGTTCTTTATAGCAATATCCTCTTGGAGCTTTTTTGCCTGTTCCTCAACTTTTCGTTTCGCCAAGGAAAGTTCAATGTGGGTCTTTACCCGCGCCTTCAGCTCCAAGGGATTGAACGGTTTGGTAATATAATCCACTCCGCCAAGTTCCAATCCTTTGATCTTGTTTTCTGTTTGGTCCAGTCCAGTAATAAATATAATTGGTACTTCCTTCAATTTTTTATGTTCCTTAATTTTGGAACATAGTTCAAAACCGTCCATTTTGGGCATTTTTACGTCCAAAAGAAGTAGATCGGGGACTGATTTTTCCAAAATGTCCATGGCCTCTAAGCTATGCTGGATGGCCGTAGTGCCAAAACCCAACTGTCTGATGATGAAGCCCAACATTTCTAGGTTCATCAATTCATCGTCAATGATGGTGATGTTGATCTGGGCTGTTTCCAGTTTTGGTGTCATATTTTGGAGGGTTTTGGCGTTCAAAAGTAGGAAAATATATCCTATGCTTGTAATAGGGTGTTGTGCTTGAACCTGGTTTACGAACTCATAAAAAGTAGCTAGTCTATACAAAATGGTTCTCTACCACAGGCTTTTTGCGTTTCACAACAAATAGTTGATAGAAAATTAAATGTAGGATTATATTTACAAAAGTTAAAATATAGGATAAACCGATATTCATGAAAAAAACAATTTTGGTTACAGGTGGGGCAGGATTCATAGGCTCCAATTTTATCCCCTATTATCTTGGGGAGCGATCTTCGATACACATCGTAAATTTGGATGCCTTGACCTATGCCGGGGATTCCGATAATCTGAAGGAAGTGGAGAACCACGCCAGATATACCTTTGTGAAGGGAGATATATGTAATCGTGAACTGATTGAATCCTTGTTTGAAGAATATGATTTCATGGGGGTAGTCCATTTTGCGGCCGAGTCCCATGTGGACAATAGCATTACCAACCCAGATGCATTCATGCAGACCAATATCCTAGGTACCTTTAACCTGATCGATGTGGCCAAAAAGCATTGGATGGTAGCACCGGGAATTTACAAGGAGGCTTACAAAGATTGTAGGTTTCACCATGTATCCACAGACGAGGTATATGGAACCTTGGGCAAGGAAGGCCTTTTTATGGAAACAACGCCATACGCGCCCAATAGTCCCTATAGCGCTTCCAAAGCTTCATCGGATTTTATCGTGCGAAGTTACCATCATACCTATGGCATGGATGTAGTTACTACCAACTGTTCCAATAACTATGGACCCAAACAACACAATGAAAAACTGATTCCTACCATCATACGAAAGGCGTTTAACCAAGAGCCCATTCCTATTTATGGCGATGGAAGCAACATCCGTGATTGGTTATATGTTTTGGACCACTGTAAGGGAATCGCCTTGGCTTATGAAAATGGCAGGTCTGGAGAAACGTATAATATAGGAGGTAGAAATGAACGTAACAATCTATACATCGCACAGCGTATTTGTGACCTACTGGATCAATTTAGGCCTGCTCCCAATGATAAACCCTATCGTTCGCTGATAACATACGTAAAGGACAGGGCGGGGCACGACTTTAGGTATGCCATTGATGCCACCAAAATAGAAAAGGAGTTGGGTTGGAAGGCCGATGAAAACTTTGAAACAGGCATTGAAAAGACCATTTCCTGGTATATCGAAAAATATGAAAAAACCTTGGTCTAGGGCTTGGCCACATTAATTTAAAAACATTACCAATGAAAGGAATTATATTGGCAGGGGGTTCTGGAACAAGACTGCACCCATGTACGCTGGCCGTAAGTAAACAGTTGATGCCTGTGTATGATAAACCGATGATTTATTACCCATTGTCAACGCTCATGGAAGCGGGAATCTGGGAAATTCTGATCATTAGTACGCCCCATGATTTGCCTCATTTCAAAAAACTATTGGGTGATGGCAGCAAGTTGGGCTGTAAATTCGAATATGCGGTGCAGGAAGCTCCCAACGGTTTGGCCGAAGCTTTTATCATTGGGGAGAAATTCATAGGCCAGGACAAAGTAGCACTTATATTGGGGGATAACATCTTTTATGGTACGGGACTTGAAAAATTGCTTCAGGCCAATAATGACCCGGACGGTGGTATCATTTACGCCTATCACGTAAGCGATCCGGAACGTTATGGGGTCGTTGATTTTGATGAGAAACGAAACGTACTCTCCATTGAGGAAAAACCAGCAAAACCAAAATCAAATTATGCGGTTCCCGGCATTTATTTTTACGATAACGAGGTGGTTTCCATTGCGAAAAATATTAAGCCCAGTAAACGGGGCGAGTTGGAAATTACGGATGTAAATAAAGAATATTTAAAACGGGGTAAATTAAAAGTAAGTATCTTGGATACCGGAACGGCCTGGTTGGACACGGGAACCTTCAATTCCTTGATGCAAGCTTCCCAGTTTGTACAGGTAATTGAGGAGAGGCAAGGTTTGAAAATAGGTTCTATAGAGTCGGCCGCCTATAAAATGGGTTACATTACTAAAAATCAATTTAAAAAAATTACGGAGCCATTGCTAAAAAGTGGTTACAGTAAAACCTTATGGTCCGTGATATGATAGAAAAATGGAGATTGTAAAAACGAATATCAAGGATTGTTTTGAAATTGAACCGAAGGTTTTCAAGGACCAAAGAGGATATTTCTTTGAGAGTTTTAACGAACAGCGATTTAAGGAACTTACAGGGTTGGACGTGAATTTTGTTCAGGACAACCAGTCATTTTCCTCCAAAGGCGTTTTGCGGGGACTCCATTATCAACGAGGGGAGAGTGCCCAAGCCAAATTGGTTAGGGTGCTTGATGGTAAAGTGTTGGATGTAG
>JAUIGC010000172.1 GCA_030429835.1 Bacteroidia bacterium | reverse complement strand
TTTATTCCCTAGATGGGGTTCCAATTACTGAGGATTTTCCCAAGGATCATGTACACCATAGGGGTGTTTTTTGGGCCTGGCATCAGTTGTATATCAAGGATAAAAGAATAGGAGATGGTTGGGAGATAAAGGATTTTGAGTGGGAGGTCGTGAATATGGCTAAAGAAGTTGGAAAAAATGATTTACCCAGGTTAAAATCCATAGTATATTGGAAGTCTCCTTTAGTTCTGGACGAAAATAATGAGAAGACCCCTTTGGTAAAGGAAACCAACTGGATAACGGTTTATCCCAAAGTTGATAATTATAGAATTATTGATATTAAAATTACCCTTCTTGGCTTATTCGAGGATATGATGATAGGAGGCTCTGAAGATGAAAAAGGCTATGGTGGCTTTTCCCCGCGGATCCAACTTTCTGAAGATGTAAAATTTAAGGATTCCAAGGGAACCGTCATTCCAGAAAAGACACCGGTAACTGGAAAAGATTGGATCAATATTCTTAGCCGGACCAAAGACTCGAATGCTAAGTACGGTTTGGTCATTATTCCATCCGAAAAAAATCCGGGCTATCCCAGCCCTTGGATTCTTAGAGAAAAAAATAGCATGCAGAATGCCGTATACCCTCATCCAGGGGCAACGCCGACACCATTATCCAATACAAAACCCACGATATTACAGTATCGATTAATTATTCATAATGGTGATCTGGACGATGCAGTAATATCAAAATTACAGCATCAATATTTTGAACAAACCCAGCAGGATTAAACGTATAAATAGCCAAGGAAAATGTATTTTTACGTTTAGCATTTGTCTATGTCTAAAATTTCCAATTTTAACCTAATCGATCCGGCCAAATCTCCTATTTTTTACGGTTACATTATTTTAATAATCGGGACAATAGGTATCTACTGTAGTATTCCGGGTCAGACCATTGGTGTTTCTGTTTTTACCGACCCGGTGAAAGATGCCTTGGGGCTTTCTCGCAATCAGTTTAGTAACGCTTACATGATTGGGACCATTGTAAGTTCTCTGGTCATAGGTCGGGCAGGAATATGGTTTGACAAGTATGGGGCAAGATATGTTGCTTTTTATGCCGCATTGGGCCTAGGGCTCACCTTGTTTCTATGCTCCTGGTCCGCAAAAATGAGTGATGCGATTAAAGATTTGTTGTCCATGGATACTTGGATGATACCTTTTGTTTTAATGACCGTTCTATTCTTTATGTTGCGCTTTGCCGGTCAAGGGGTTCTTACTATGGCATCCAGAAACGTAATCATGATATGGTTCGACAAGAATAGGGGCAAAGTAAACTCTATAAGTAGTGTTGCTCTTTCGTTTGGATTTTCTTCTTCTCCATTATGGATAAATGCTTTGATTGAGGACTACGGATGGTCCCAATCATGGCAAATTTTAGGATATGGTTTGTTGGTTTTTAGTGTTTTCGTTTTTCTTTTTTATAAAATATCACCTGAATCACACGGACTTCTTCCTGATGGGACAAAGTCAATTTCAACCAAAAAGGATGCTGAAACAGTAAAGCCTAAACAATTTACACTTGCCGAGGCAAAGCAAACGAGGGCATTTTGGATGTATGGGTTAATGTTGGCTTTTAATAGTTTTTTCATTACCGGCCTTACATTTCATGTAATATCAATTTTTGCCAACGAAGGGTTTTCCAAGGAAGTGGCCATTTCCATTTTTTTGCCGGGCTCCGTTGTGGCCGTAACCGTTTCGACGATTTTTAATTTTTTAAGTGATTACCTGTCGCTAAAACTCTATCTATATCTTATGCTGCTTGGGGGAGTTTTGGCATCACTGGGTTTTTTGTTTTTGTCCACCACGGCAGGGGTTCCTATGTTGATTGCCGGATTTGGTATTTTGGGAGGTTTCTTTGCTGTGCTAAATGCAGTGGCATGGCCAAGATTTTTTGGACGAAAACATCTGGGAAGCATCACCGGAAAAGTCATGAGTTTTCTTATTCTGGCAAGTGCTTTGGCCCCCAGTATTTTTAGCCTTTGTTTATCCACTTTTGGATCGTATAGGTTGGTTGGCTATTTAGGATTGGGGTTTTTACTGTTTCTTTCAATTGCCGCAACGAAAGCGAATAATCCTCAGTAACGTATATATTAGTGATGTTTTCGAATTTGTTCGATGCGATTGCCTTTAAAACCCCTTACCTTTACCAAAAACCAAGAGATGGATTTAAATTTAGCAGTTCTTATTGATGGGGACAATATACCTTCGGCCTATGTCAAGGAAATGATGGAAGAGATAGCCAAATATGGCAATCCTACCATCAAAAGAATATATGGTGATTGGACCAATCCTAGGTTGGGAAAATGGAAAAATGTGCTGCTGGAGAATGCCATAACGCCCATCCAACAATATGGGTACACCCAAGGCAAGAATGCTACTGACTCCGCCATGATTATCGACGCTATGGATATTCTGTATTCCGGCAAGGTCAATGGGTTTTGTATCGTAAGCAGTGATAGCGACTTTACCAGATTGGCTACTAGGCTTAGGGAAGCAGGAATGCAGGTTTTTGGTATCGGGGAACGTAAAACTCCCAATCCATTTATAGTTGCCTGTGATAAATTCATATATATCGAGATACTTAAGAGTCAGTCAGAGGAGGCCATAAATAATACAAGCCAGAATGATGATAAAAATCAGGTAGATAAAATAACCCCTAAAGATCTTAGGTTTATAGCGACCACAATTGAAGATGTGGCGGATGATGATGGTTGGGCGTTTTTGGGCGATGTTGGAAGTTTGCTCCAGAAAAAGCAGCCAAATTTTGATTCAAGAAACTATGGCTTTCAAAAGTTGACCCCTTTGATTAACTCCATACCGCATTTTGAAATTGAACGTCGTGAGGATTCCAAGGGCAGGAATAAATTAATCTATGTTCGAATAAAGGAAAAGAAACATAAAAAATCGAAATAGAGCTATAGCATCCTAAAAACCACTGACCATGAATTGCAAAGGAGTTATTGTAGCAATAATACTATTGCTTGGAGCCTGTACACCAGAGCGTAAAACTACAAAAGAGAATACTGGCAATATAGATAGTCTTTTTGTTGCTTTTTACGATTTTCAAAAAGAAATTAATCCCATAGAGGCCACAAAAGCGGGAATTAACACCTACAATGATACCATTGTCAATTATATCTCAGACAGGCATCAGGAATATCTCCGTGAATCCTATAGCTCTTTTTTGTCCGAATTGGAAAAGTATCCCATGTCCGAGCTTACCAAGCAAGATGCCTTGAGTGCCCGGGTAATGGTATGGGATTGCCGTATGAAATTGGAGGGGTTAAACAATTCCATTGTCACTATGGCGTCTCCCATTTATAACCTGCCCAGTTTTGAACTTATGCCCTTGTTCCAGATACAGTCATTACATCTTTATGTAGCCCAGTTGGCCGGGGGTACTAGTGTACAGCCCTTCGGCACCCAAGAGGATTATGACAATTGGCTGCACCGTTTGGAGGATTACCTGCAGTTTTTGGATACCTGTATGGAGCACATGCGGGAGGGAATGGAAAAAGAAATCGTTTTGCCCAAGGTCCTTACCCTGAAAATGCTGCCACAGATTAAGGCTTTCCTTGATGTTCCAATAGAGGAGAATCTCTTCTATCAGCCCGTGCTTAACTTTCCCGAAACTATTGATGAGGATGTCAGGGCAAGCTTGAAAAGCGATTATGAACGGATGATTACCGAAAAAATTCTTCCCAAGTACCAAGAGTTGCATCAATTTTTGGAACAGGAATATCTTCCTTCTTGTAGGGATACGGATGGATTGTCCGCCTTACCGAATGGCCGTGAAACTTATAATTATTTGATTCGGTTGCATACTACTACGAAAATGACTGCTGAGGATATCCATGCCTTGGGTAAGCAAGAGGTAGAGCGCATTGCCGGGGAAATGGAAAAGATAAAAGAAGAATTGGGTTTTAAAGGAGAATTAAAGGACTTTTTCATTGAGGTTCGTAACAAGAAGGAACTGATGCCCTTTAATGATCCAGCTGAAGTTTTGGAGCATTTTAATGGTATCCATGAGCGATTGAGCTTACAATTGGATAGTGTATTCAACCTGCGCCCCAAGGCCGGTTTTCATGTAAAGCGTACTGAAGCGTTCAGGGAGGCATCGGCCAGTGCGGAGTACGTTCCGGGTTCTAAGGATGCCAAACGGCCGGGAACTTTTTATGTGCCCATTCCCAATGCCAAAAGTTATAATGTGGTTCACGATGAGGCCTTGTTCCTACATGAGGCCATACCAGGCCATCATTATCAGTTGAGCCTACAACAGGAGAACCAAGGGCTACCCGAATTTCTACATCCTGAAAGTATGGGTGTTTTTGTGGAAGGGTGGGCTCTGTATGCGGAATCCCTCGGAAAGGAACTGGGCCTTTATGAAGATCCCTATCAATATTTTGGGATGCTCAGTATGGAAATGCACCGCGCCATTCGTTTGGTAGTGGACACTGGAATACACGCAATGGGTTGGACCCGTGAAGAGGCAATAGCTTATTCTTTGGCCCATGAAGCAGAGTCCGAGGAAGGTATCATTGCCGAAGTGGAACGATATATGGCCACACCTGGTCAGGCACTTTCCTATAAAATGGGCCAATTAAAAATATTGGAATTACGGAATAAGGCCAAAATGGAACTGGGTCCAAAATTTGATATACGGGAGTTCCATGATCAAGTATTGGGCTCCGGAAGTTTACCTTTAATGCTCTTGGAAGAGAAAATAAATTCTTGGATTGCGAGTTATAAGTAGAAATCTTATCCAAATATTTTGAGGTACATTCCTATTTTACTATTGGTTTTGTTAGTGAGTTTCACAGGAACCGCCCAAGACGGGTTCAGAAACACTGCAAATGATAAAACTATAGAATCCACAGACCTTTTAGGTATTTGGAGCTATCGGGTGACGGGCATAAATAATGGCTATGAAGAAGGACTTTTGATAGTTGACAAAATGGAAGGCCTGTATACTATGCAGATACAATTGCAAAATAGAGGGTCGCTCAATGCGTATGATGTTCTCGTAGAAGGTGACAAAATGCAATTTCATGTCAACCTGGATGGCGTGGAGCGGGTTGGCGTGGTGCTAAGTATAAAAGGAAAGGAACTTGAGGGACAGGTCATAACGGAAGAAGGCAGTAGCTTCGCCATAAAAGGTGTGAAACAGTTACCGGAAAATTAAAGTTCGATTGAAGGATAGACATTGACTAAAAATTAGAAATAAAAAAAACGGACCTAGGTCCGTTTTTTTATTGTAAAAAGTGGTACTACCATGTGATGGGAACGGCCACTCTTGTTTTATCCCAACCCATAACCATATGGGCTCCATTTTCAACCTCCTTAAAGGCAATGGAAAACTCTTCCAAACTTGCAGAATCAGAACCATTGGGAACCTTAATTCTTGCAACATCGCCACTTTCATCATAAAAATAAGAACCCCATTGGTTCAAATTTTTATTTAGGATAACGGTCCATTCCTGTTCTCCTGGAATCGTGAATAAGGAATACGTCCCAGCTTTCATGTCCTTACCTCCAAAATTTACATCTTCGTAAAAGGTAATCTCCGCAGCTTCGTTGGCACCGGTCCTCCAAACTTGTCCGGTTGGGGCTAGTTCCGCCAAGGAACGGTTTTTAAGTTGAGGTCTTCCGTAGATGATACGGACCACCTTGTCAGAAACTTTGTAATCGGTAGGGTAGGATGCCATGTCCATTGGACTTTTGTCCAAACCTGAAAATTTTTGAGCCTGTAAATCATTGAAGAAAGTAACGGCTACAATAAATAGGGAGATGGAAAGTAATTTTTTCATAATAAAGTTAAATTTTTAGTAATTCAAAGCTAACTACTTCACGTAGCTTTTATATCTAAAAAGTCGTTAAATTTTAACATTCTTACAGAATGTACCATAAATTTAAAATTTATAGTATCAAAGTTTCATTATGGTACAAAAATGAATTTTAATGTATTAAAATGTAAGTATAAACATCTTATATGTTTTATATCGGAAACGATATATGCATTTTTGTATTGAAATTATTATAAAAAATAATAGTATGTGTGGAATTGTATGTGCATTTGATGTCAAGGAAAGTACGGAAGTGCTAAGGCCTCAATTGCTGGAAATGTCTAAAAAGGTTAGGCATAGAGGACCGGATTGGAGCGGAATTTATGCAGATGAAAAGGCCATATTGGCCCATGAGCGTTTGGCCATTGTGGATCCGGCTTCAGGGAAACAACCTCTTTTGAGTGAAGATGGTAAATTGATTTTGGCAGCCAATGGGGAAATATATAATCATAGGGAATTGCGAAAGCAGTTTGAGGGAAAATATAATTTTAAAACCGAATCCGATTGTGAGGTCATTCTGGCGCTTTACCAAGAAAAAGGCCCCCATTTCATAGATGAGATGAACGGAATTTTTGGTTTTGCCATCTATGATTCAGAAAAGGATGAATATTTTGTGGC
>JAUIGC010000171.1 GCA_030429835.1 Bacteroidia bacterium | reverse complement strand
AATGGCACAGCGGTAATCGTTGCTCCGGGAGGTGCATTTCATACCCTGAGTATACAAAGCGAAGGTATTGATGTGGCAAAATGGCTAAATAGTCAAGGTATTGCGGCGTTTGTCCTTAAGTATCGTTTGGCAAGAAGTTTTACTGATGACCCTGTAAAGGAGCTGATGGGAAAAATGAGTGATTTTGATGCCCTCGACAAGGAGAACGAGCCTATCATTCCCCTAGCAATGGCAGATGGGTTAAAAGCTATGGAGTATGTTCGAAAAAATGCCAAGGAGATGAATATTGACCCCGATAAAATCGGGTTTATGGGCTTTTCCGCCGGTGGAACATTGACGATGTCTGTATTATATAATGCAGATGATGATACCAGACCTAACTTTGTTGCTCCAATCTATGCTTATGAGCCTGCTATCATAGGTTCGGATATACCTACAACTAAAACTCCCATTTATGTAGCGGTTGCCAGTGACGACCAATTGGGGATGGTGCCTTATAGCATCAATATTTACAAAAAATGGTTTGAGGCAGACCAACCTGCCGAACTACATATTTATGAAAAAGGCGGACATGGCTTTGGAATGCGACAACAGGGCATACCCACAGATACTTGGTATGAGCAATTTGGAGCCTGGCTAAAGATGCATGGGTATTTGGACAAACCTAAAGGCCTTTCTCCTTTTCAAAGAGCCAAAACCCCTAACGATAGTTTAAAATCGGTGGTTTTAAATGAAGACAAAACACTGAGCTTTAAAATTTATGCCCCTCTGGCTGAAAAGGTTACCGTCTCCGGGGATTTTCCAGGAGGGTTTCCGGGCATTTCTTTAAAGAAGGATTTCATAGGTGTTTGGTCTGGTCGGACGGAAAATAAAGTCACTCCGGATATTTATACCTATGATTTTACGATTAACGAAATCAAAACTTTGGATCCCAAAAATACCATGGTCAAAGAAAGCTTAAATGGTTTTTCAAACCTAGTTGAAATAAAAGGGTCGGATAACAATTTTCAAACGCAAAAAAATGTCCCTCATGGACGGGTGGAAGAAGTTTGGTATACTTCCAAAAGCCTAAACGGAGCCCAGCGAAGGCTTCATGTTTATCTGCCTCCTTCGTATGGCCAACTCAAGAAAAAAGATAAATTACCCGTTCTTTATTTATTGCATGGAGGTGGTGATAACGATGCTTCCTGGACCACTGCCGGAAGGGCCAACATTATATTGGACAATTTATATGCAGAAGGCAAACTGGAACCTATGCTTGTGGTTATGCCAAGCGGACACACCGGGGAAGAAGGGTTTTTCATGGGCGCCGGGCCAGAACAAGATCCATTTTGCAGGGATTTATTGAATGATATCATCCCCTTCATTGAAAACACCTATCCCGTTTCCACCAATCGTTCCCATAGGGCCATTGCAGGGCTTTCCATGGGAGGTGTACAGACCTTGAACACCGCACTTTGGAACACAGAATTGTTCGGTTATGTAATCCCCATGAGTACAGGGTACTTTTCTCCCAACATAGCAGAAATAAAGGAAAAGTATAGTGATGTAATGAAGAACGGGGAAATCAACCAATTTGACCTTTTTCAAATTTATATGGGAGGAGAAGAAGATGTTGCCTATCAAAACAACTTGAACATGATGGCCATGTTCGATGACTTCGGCATTAAATATAGTTACAAGAATGGAGGAAAGGGACATACTTTCCTTACATGGCGACGAAACCTTTATGATTTTGCCCCCTTACTCTTTAAAAACAAGTAAACCACAAAACACAATGATGATGAAAACAAAATTATTTTGCACGTTGCTCATAATGCTGTGCTTCGGCATCAAGGCACAAACCATTGTAAAAACCCAGGACGGTAAGGTTAAAGGTTTTACTCAGAATGATGTTCGTGTTTTTAAGGGAATTCCCTTTGCACAACCTCCTGTAGGGGATTTGCGCTGGAAAGCCCCACAGCCCGTTGAACCGTGGGAAGGTGTAAAGGAATGTACCGAATTTGGTCCCAGTCCCATCCAGAACAAACCGGAACCCTTTTTGTGTTGGACCGAAGAATTTATTGCCAAACCGGAACCCTTGAGCGAGGACTGTCTCTATCTAAACGTTTGGACCCCTGCAAAATCCGAGACGGAAAAACTACCCGTTTTTGTGTGGATTTATGGCGGCGGGCTGAATTCAGGATCTGCAAATTGTGATATCTATGATGGTGCCCAAATGGCAGAGCAAGGAATCATTTACGTAAGTATAAACTATCGTGTTGGGGTTTTAGGATTCATGGCGCATCCTGAGTTGAGCAAGGAATCTGGTCACAATGCTTCCGGAAACTATGGATTCATGGACCAATTGCAGGCCTTGAAATGGATAAAAAACAACATAGAAGCTTTTGGTGGGGACCCTGAAAATGTTACCATCGCCGGGCAATCTGCAGGTTCTTTTAGTGTCAATGCCCAAATAACATCGCCATTGGCCAAAGGATATTTCCAAAAAGCGATTACCCAAAGTGGAGGCATCTTAAGTGGTAGATTGATGCAGGATTTACCATCGGCTGAACAGCAAGGCTTGTCCTTTCAAAAATTTGCAGGTAAATCATCCATAGCTGATTTAAGAGCTATTCCTGCCAACGAACTGCAAAAAATCAGCAGTGAAAGTGCTGTCGGAAGATTTGGGGTGGTTTTGGATAATTATTTCCTTCCTACGGACTTGTTAGGATACTTTAAGGAAGGGAAACAAAATCAAGTGCCCGTACTTTCGGGTTGGGTCACTGGCGATGCGTCACTTTTCCCCGCAAGTGGTGTCACCACAGCATCCTTCAAAAAGGATGCTTTCGACAACTATGGTGACAGAACGGAGGAATTTTTAGAGTTCTTCCCCGCCAATACCGATGAAGAAGCCACAGCCTCACAAAAAAAGCTGAACCTATTAAACTTCGCAGGGGTGCCCAGTTACTTGTTGGCCAAATACATGGACAAGAATGTTTGGCTGTACGAGTTTACCCATGTTCCTACGGATAAGCCTGGTTTTCCCAACTATGGAGCCTTTCACACCTCGGAAGTGCCTTTTGCGCTCCATACCTTGGATCAATGGAATAGGGCTTGGAAACCTGAGGAGCGCACCTTGGAAAATCAAATGTCCGCCTATTGGGTCAAATTTGCCAAGACAGGGAATCCCAATGGTGAAAACCTTCCTGTCTGGGAACCCTATACTACCAACAACGGGAACATCATGGTTTTTGATACGGATGATTTAGGAATGCAAGATCGCTATAAAGCGGAGTTCGAATTCCTTACCAATTAATTATCAATAATCTATTGTCCGATTTCGTAAAAGAAAAAGAAAAGGCCCGCTAAATAGCGGGCCTTTCTTATTACAGTTTATTCTTTATTATGCTTCACAACTCGCACATTCCTTCTTTTGTTTGAATTTCTGGGCGGCGTTCATACTATGCTGATAGTAAAGCGACTTCAATCCTAATTTCCAGGCAGTTACGTGGATTTTGTTAATTTCCTTAACTGGCATTTCAGGATGAACGATGATGTTCACGGATTGACCTTGGTCAATATGGTTTTGCCTATTTGCTGCCTGATAGATGATATCCATTTGGTCTATTTCCGAATACGTTTTGAACACTTCTTTTTCCTGGTCCGTTAAGAAATCCAAGTGTTGTACAGAACCGTCAAAATCTCGGATACTTCTCCAAACTTCGGTCGTATTCTTACCTTTTTCCTCCAATAAGGCTTCCAAATAAGGATTTCTGATCGTCGTTTTCACCTTGGCAATATCCTTTACATAGGTATTGGACCATATAGGCTCTATACCTTGGGATACCTGACCTAGAATAAATGCGGAAGAAGTTGTAGGCGCAATTGCATTCAAGGTAGTATTACGTCTTCCATATCCTTTTAATACTTCCGGCTCACCAAATTTTTGAGCCAATTCCACAGAAGCTTTATAGGACTTTTCCTTTATGGCTTTGAATATCTCGCTATTTAAATTGTATGCTTCCTGACTATCAAAGGCCAACATTTTGGACTGTAATAAAGAGTGCCAACCCAACACACCAAGACCTAATGCACGGTTTTGCTTGGCAAAATTGTAAGCACGCTCCATAAACAAGAACGTTTGACGGTCTTCCCTACTATCGGAATCACGGTATACCTCCAATTTTTCACAAAACTCCGTAATTACGGCATCCAAGAAATACACCATGGTTTCCACGGCATCAGTATCCTTCCATTTATCATAGTGCAACAGGTTTACCGAAGACAGTACACAAACAAAGGACCATTGATCATTGGATGGCAACATGATTTCCGTACACAGGTTACTTGCGTAAATTGGGTGGTTCTTATCCCTATATACATCCGCAGCTCCATTATTGGCATTATCCTTAAAGAAAATATAAGGATATCCCATTTCCCCTCTACGTTGTAATACTTTTGCCCAGATAGACCTCTTTTCGGTATCCCCATCCACCATCTCTTGCATCCATTCATTGGTAACCGTTACACCATGGGTCAACTCTTGAATAGGGTTTCCTTCTGTTCCTATTTCCAAGAACTCCTTAATATCTGGATGCTCAACAGGTAAATATGGAGAAAAACGCCCACGACGAACAGAACCTTGGCTTACCACATCTACCATGGATTCAAATAGCTGCATAATGTGAACAGCTCCAGAAGCCTGACCGTTATTTTTCACCTCGGCACCACGATGTCTTATTTTCCCGAAATATCCTGAAGTTCCACCACCTAACTTGGACATCATGCCCACTTCTGACTGGGTATAAAGAATATTACCCATATCGTCATCTATATGCGAACCAAAACAACTTATTGGCAATCCTCTTTGTTTTCCAAAGTTGGACCATACCGGAGAAGCCAACGAGAAAAAGCCTTCACTCATGTAGCCGTAGAACTTATCGGAAAATCCAGGAATCTTCAAGATAGCCTCTGCCCTATCTGCAATCTCACGGATTCTTTCTTCTGGGGTCACTCCTTTTGTAAGATACCCGGATGCCAAAAAGTTTCGGCTATGGTCGTTCAACCATGCAAATCCTTTTCCTTGTTCCTTTTCCCCGGACAAGTTTTTAAGTGTTTCCTTTCTGGCCTGTACCAATTGGTCGGAACCGTTTAATACTTTTCCTTCCTGTACTACTTCTTTCTCTAGGTTTAGTTTTGTTTCGTTCATGTTAAAATAAGTCGTCGCTGGTTATACTTTGTGTTCTTTTGCTGTAGTTGATGGATCGTTTTACAAAAAAGTCACCATGTTTGGTACCGATAATCTCATCGTCAAACCATTCGGTCTGGGCCAAAAGCTTTTCGTCTACCTCAAATATTTTATCGATACCTATGCTATTCAAGGAATCGTTGAATCTCTTTTTAATGAACTCCTTCACCAATACCTTAGGTAAAAAGTCGATTTCACCCGCCTCAAAAATCCAGTCGATGATATCGCTTTCGGCCTCAAAAGCGTCCTTACACATATCCTGGACCATAGTGTGGTACTCGATATCAAACCAATCCGGATTCTCGTCTTTAATGATATTGATAATATCGATACCGAAATCCCCATGAATCTGTTCCTCTTTAGAAGTGGCCTCTACTACATTGGAAATGCCTTTCAACATATTCTTGTATTTATTGAAGGCCATGATGATCAAGAACTGCGAAAACAGGGATACATGCTCTATAAACAAGGAAAATAACAGAATGGACTCTGCGTACTCCTTATTGTCCTCACTTTTGGCATTCTTTAAAGCGGTCTCCAAATAGTGGACACGCTTCATGATAACAGGCTTCTTCTTTAGGTTTTTAAACTCTTGGTTTAATCCTAAGATTTCCAAAAGATGTGAATACGCATCGTGATGTCTTACCTCGCTCTCTGCGAACGTAGCACCTACAGATCCTATTTCAGGTTTGGGCATTTTATGGTAAATATCTCCCCAAAAACTTTTAACCGCCACTTCTATCTGGGAAATGGCTAACATGGTGTTTTTTATGGCACTGCGCTCCGTATCCGTAAGGCGCGTCTTAAAGTCCTGTATATCACTAGTAAAGTTGAACTCGGTATGAATCCAGTATGAATGTCTAATTGCCGGTACATACTCGTACAATGCAGGATATTCGTATGGTTTTAGATTGATACGTTTCTCGAAAATATTTGATTTCCTTTTTTGGGCCTGTTCGTTTCTATAAAGGATGTAGGCCTTGGCCACTTCAAAAAAGCCACCTTCCATCAATTTTTTCTCTACAAAATCCTGAACCTCCTCAACCGTTGGCTTATAGGCAGAATCTGTCTTCTTTCTTTCCAAAAGAGCGGAATACACATTTTTGGAAATTTCCTCGGCGTCACCAGGACCACCAAGTTCCACAGCGGTCATGGCCTTTAAAATTGCATTTGTGATCTTGTGTAATTGAAAGGGTTTAGTAGTAAAGTCCCTTTTAATGACTTCTGTTATTTCCATGTTAATAAAAGGTTAAAATGATACTTTTTTTCGAGAGG
>JAUIGC010000011.1 GCA_030429835.1 Bacteroidia bacterium | reverse complement strand
TGTAGTAACGCCGGTCTGTATTACGGCCTGTGGCAGTTGTGAATTAGCCCTAGCTACACGGTTTTGAACGTTTACCGCCGCGATGTCGGGACTTACATCTTGGTCAAAAAATACGTCTATAGTGGCCGTACCGCTATTGGTAGCCGTGGATGTAAGATAGGTCATCCCTTCCACACCGTTAATTTGTTCCTCCAAGGGAATAATTACACTTTCCAAAATGGTCTCGGCATTCGCACCGGGATAGTTGGCACTCACACTAATGGTAGGCGGCGCAATGTCCGGATATTGGGTAATGGGCAGTGAGGTAAGACCCAACAATCCCAAGATGACGATAATAATCGAAATTACGGTTGAAAGTACTGGCCGTTCAATAAACTTTTTTAGCATATTCTAATGTCTTTTCAGTAGTTCAACTATTATCTAAATAATTTTTTAATGGGCTTTGCAACGCTATCGAAAGCAACGGATTTTGGTATCCCCCCTTAATTTGTCAATCCCCAGACCCACAATTTTATCACCTTCTTGAATACCGCTTTCCACCAAGTATAGATTACGCACCTCGTTAATAACAGCAATACTTTTGGATACGGCCGTACTATCTGAAAGCACCTGATACACATATACACTGCCCTGTCTGTCAAAAGTGCTTTCCTTGGGAACCACTAGAACATTCTCATATTTTTTGGGTATTCTAATCTTAGCGCTGTTGCCATTGGTCAAAATCCTTGAAGGGTTGTCAAATTTGGCCCTAAAGGTGATAGCACCCGTAGCGGCGTCCACTTGCGAATTTATGGTCTCGATTTTCCCTTTTTTTTCATATACCCTTCCATTGGCGAGAATTAATTCAACTTCGGGTAGATTCTGTATCTTCTCGTCTATAGTACTGCCCTTCGTATCCTGAATAAAATCCAAATAATCCTTTTCGTTCATGGAAAAATAGGCGAATACTTCGCTTATATCGGCAACAATGGTTAGTGGTTGTGCGTTGGTTGGACTTACCAAGGCTCCCCTTCTGAATCTGATGGACCCTACGTAACCATCAACGGGACTTTTAATACTCCCGTAGTTGATGTTGGCATTGATAGAATTATAGGTGCTTTTTGCCTGTTGCAACTTTGCCTTTGCGGTTTCCAGCTGCACACTGCTGATGATATTCTTTTCAACCAAAGGTTTTAATTTATCCACCTCTACCTGAGCAGCATTAACATTTGCGGATGCCGCGGCGGCATCCTGACTTAGAGATTGGGTTTCCAATTTAAAAAGGGTCTCCCCTTTTTTTACCTGTTCCCCCTCGTCTACCAAAACATCCGTAATATAACCTGAGATTTTGGCCCTAACCTCACTATTAACAATGCCCTCAATACTTGCCGGATAGGTTGTAAAAGAAGTGACATCCTTGGTGGGTATTTCTATTACCTGAAACGAAGGGACTGCGGATTGATTACCCGAATTTCCATTGGTTTTAGCACCACAGGAAATTAAGATTAGGGTTGAAAGGACAAAAAGGAAGGTGTAAATTTTCTTCATATTGGTTAACTTAATAGTTTTTAGCTTTGTTCTTTGAAGTCCCTTATTCGTTGTAAGGTTTGTTCAATATTCAATTTTTCCTGTTCCAGGAAGGCGTGAAAAATATTTCCGATATAGCCCTTTTTGCTATAATTTTCTGGATTGTTCTCTTGATTGAAATCAATTATTTTTTGGGTAAGTTCCAAATCGGAATTGACGGTTTCATACCGTTCACGTAACATATTCTGCAAAAAGCTACCGGAACTCCTAAAATATCTTTTCCGCTCACCGGGCCGTGTATAGTATTCCAGGTACTTTAACTGCAACAGGAGATTTAAATTAGTGGAAACAGAACTTTTGCTGGCCTGGGTAATCTCCATAAGTTGCTCAAAGCTAAAGCCCTCTATGGAAGACAAGACCATAATAGCATAGATTCGGGCGGCCAATGGTGGCAAATTATGGCGCTTCTCAAAATAGAGCCCCAATTCCTCTATCAACTTTTTCTTATGTTCTGAGCACAGCCCCATAGTCCAAATTCTGGAACAAAGCTACTTTACAGTTCGTTTTGTTCCGAACTAACTGGCTTAAAGTTATGTTAATATTTAAAGGACCATTAGGGAGTCAGAAGTACAGGCAATATCCAAAGGGCATAAAAAAATCCCAATTCAAATACATGAACTGGGATTTACCCTAGTGACCCCGGAGGGATTCAAACCCCCAACCCTCAGAGCCGAAATCTGATGCGCTATTCAGTTGCGCCACGGAGCCATTTTCTTATTTTAAGAATTTAATTTTTGTTTTACTATGGTGGATATCATTTTACCGTCTGCCTGGCCTGCCAGTTCCTTGGAGACGATACCCATAACCTTTCCCATATCCTTCATACCGGAAGCACCTGTGGCATCGATGGTTTGAACCACCACTTTTTCCACCTCTTCTTCGGTAAGTTGTTCTGGTAAAAATTGTTCTATAACTACTACCTGTGCCAATTCCGGATCGGCTAAATCCTGTCGTCCTTGTTCCATAAAGATAGCTGCGCTATCCTTTCTCTGTTTTACCAATTTCTGAACCAACTTTATTTCGTCCTCTTCGGTTAATTCCTTACCGGAACCGCTGGTACTCTCCAACAAAAGGGCAGACTTGATGGCCCTGAGAGATTCCAAGGCTACAGTATCCTTGGCCTTCATGGCTATCTTCATTTGTTCCATTACTTTGGATTGTAAACTCATCATTGGTGGATTTTGGACTGCAAAGATAAATAATAAACCCGAAAACTAAATTTGTTTTCGGGTTCAAAAAGATTTATTAATTCAACACTAATCTACGTTATCATGCAAAAAGGAATTGTTGGACCTTAATTGAATTTCGTCATTACTGTCCCCGCTTAGGCTCGTTCTAGAAATTTTTTTTTCCCTTGGACTATCGTTCAAATCAACCCCTTGTCTTTTATAGGCTGGTTCCTTTTCTATTTCATCTATGTTGCTCAAACTATTTTTGAACTTATAGTTGAAATCCTTCAGTTTCCTTCTGCGCTCATCCGCTCTTTCCCGTAACAATTCCTCGATAGGAGTTTCCATGGGATCCACTGATGCTTCTTGAGGTCTGTTTTCTCTAGGCGAAACCGTCTTTTTTTCAAAAACCAGTTCATCCTCAATGATCTTAGGTTCAAACTCCTCGGCTTTTGATTTTGCACCGGTCAACTTATTTTCAAGTTCCATGTAATCGTCCAAGCTGTAGCGGGTTTCACCTTTTTTATTATACTCCAATACCGGAATGATCTCTACGCTATCCTTAACATTCAAATCCCTGATTTCATCATCCAATTTGAATACCACTACATTTTCCTTTTCATCTTCCTCCGAAGTCATTTCAAAACTCATGGCAAATTGATCCTCTTCCTCTCCTTTATATTTGAGCACTTCAGGTTCCACCACTTCAATATCCCTCAATTCTGCAGAAGAATCAATGATAACAAAATCATCGTCCGAAACATGATCGGCAATGACCTCTTCATAAAACACGTTAAAATTCCGTATATAATTAGTCGTAGGAATCAAATCGAAATCTCCTTGATCCAAAAATTCATATCGTTCAACAGGCTTTTCAATTTCTTCCTCCTCTATTTCAAGAGTATGTACGGTTCGCCTATTTGAAATTAGCTCAGCTTCCGCCTTTTGGTTATCATCAAGGGTATGAATAATCTTCTTGGCCTCTGTATTTACAATATCATCTTGTTGCTCTACGTTAAATCCCGTGGCAATTACCGTTACGGCAATGGCTTCTCCCAAAGATTCGTCCTCGCCCACACCCATAATGATATTGGCTCCATAACCTGCCTCTATTTGAATATGGTCATTGATTTCCCCTATTTCATCAATAGTGATTTCCTGAGCCCCGGATACTATAAGCAACAATACATTCTTGGCCCCCGTGATCTTGTTGTCGTTCAACAGTGGAGAGTCAAGAGCTTTCATGATAGCTTCATTGGCCCTTGCTGAACCGGAAGCTATAGCGGATCCCATAATGGCCGTACCACTATTGGATAAAACGGTCTTGGCATCGCGCAAGTCTATGTTTTGGGTATAATGGTGCGTTATTACTTCTGCAATTCCCCTAGCGGCGGTTGCCAAAACTTCGTCCGCTTTGGAAAACCCTGCCTTAAAACCAAGGTTTCCATAGACTTCCCTTAACTTATTATTATTGATTACGATTAAGGAATCAACATTCTTTCGCAATTTTTCAATCCCCTGTTGGGCTTGATCACAACGCATCTTACCCTCAAATTGGAACGGCATCGTTACTATACCTACCGTAAGGACATCCATTTCCTTGGCGAACTTTGCGATTACGGGAGCAGCACCAGTACCTGTTCCCCCGCCCATTCCCGCGGTAATAAAAATCATTTTGGTAGTCCTGTCCAGCATACCTTTGATTTCCTCCATACTTTCCATCGCCGCCTGTTCGCCTACTTCTGGATTGGCACCAGCACCCAATCCTTCCGTCAACGACACACCCAATTGAATCTTATTGGGCACCGGACTATTATCCAAGGCCTGCGCATCTGTGTTACAGATTACAAAATCAACCCCATTAATACCGGCCTGGAACATGTGGTTAATAGCGTTACTACCGCCACCACCTACACCAATGACCTTAATGACATTGCTTTGATTTTTAGGAAGATCAAAAGAAATACTGTCAAATTCGTTGTGATTACTCATACTTATTTTTATTACTGGTTATTATGTGCTTATTCTATTTTTTCTACTCGGCGTTATCCAAAAAATCCTTTAATTTTTCAGACCATCGATCAAAAACCGATTTTCGTTCCTTTTTATTCGGATTCATCATGGATTCTTCTTCAAAACCGGCCATGACGGGCTCTTCCTCGTCTTTCTTGTTTTTATTGGTTTTTATGGCCGTCATTTTTTCTTGGTTCCTAATGGCGTTCATCAACAGACCCACGGCCGTGGCATATAAAGGACTTGCTACCTCTTCATCAGAATCTCCTGCCAAATGTTCGTTAGGGTAACCAATACGAGTATCCATACCCGTGATATACTCTACCAATTGTTTCAGGTGTTTCAATTGACTACCTCCCCCTGTTAGTACAATTCCAGCTATCAATTTCTTTTTTTGTTCATCGTGACCGTAATTCTTGATTTCCACATATACCTGCTCAATAATTTCTACCACTCTGGCATGAATGATTTTTGATAGGTTTTTAAGGGTTATCTCCTTGGGCTCACGACCACGTAATCCTTGAATGGAGACAATTTCATTGTCCTTGTTTTCGCCGGGCCAGGCAGAACCAAACCTAACTTTTAGACTTTCTGCCTGCTTCTCTATGATGGAGCAACCTTCCTTGATATCCTCAGTAATAACACCGCCCCCAAAAGGTATTACAGCCGTATGTCTAATAATTCCATCCTTAAAAATGGCCAAATCCGTAGTACCGCCACCTATATCTATCAAGGCAACACCGGCCTCTTTCTCCTCATGACTTAAAACAGCATCGGATGATGCTAAAGGCTCCAAGGTTATATTGGCCAAATCCAAACCGGCACTTTTGATACATCTACCCACATTCTTTATGGAAGAAACCTGACCTACAACTACATGGAAATTTGCTTCAAGTCTCCCACCGTACATGCCAATAGGCTCCCTAATTTCAGCTTGACCGTCAACCTTATATTCCTGGGGCAATACATGAATGATTTCCTCACCCGGAAGCATTATCAACTTATAGACCTGATTGCACAATACGTCCAAATCGTCCTCGTTGATGACTTCCTCTGAATCTTTTCTGGTAATATAATCGCTATGCTGCAGACTGCGGATATGCTGTCCGGCAATGCCCACAACCACAGAACCTATTTTTAATCCTGAGTTTGTCTCCGCTTGCTCCACGGCCTGCTGAATGGATTTGATAGTCTGCGTGATGTTGTTAACAACTCCCCTATGCACACCAAGACTCTTGGATTTTCCTATACCTAAAATCTCAATCTTGCCATACTCATTCTTTTTACCGATGATGGCCACTATTTTTGTGGTCCCTATGTCTAAACCGACCGAATAATTTCCTTGTTCCATTGTTGTTAAATTTTAGTGCACACTACCTGGTTATTGAATTCCAAACTAACTACGACAAAATCCTCCAAGGTCTTATCCTTGTTGGCCTTGGCATAAAAAGCTTTAAAGTTGCTGAACTTTGCTTCCAAATTTTCAATATCCCCTAAATTCACTACAAACTGGTTCAGCCTGAACTTCAATTGATAATCATCTTCTGCCTTGATATGAATACCAATTACATTCTTTCGTAAAAAATCGTCCTTGTTGATAAACTCCAAAATTTTATATACATCCTCCAGACTCTTACCCGTAATTTCACCTGTTATAATAGGCACCCTCGCTGAATAATTGGACGAAAACGGCATACGCTTTCCTTCATCATCCAGATAGAATTTTGAATTCCCCTCAATGCGTCCGATGGGTTTACGTTGAACAATTTTAGACGTTAGCTTACCGTCTATTGTAATATAGACTTGGGCACTTTTCACCATTTCATTGGCCTCAAGGGCCTTTTCTATAGTATTCAAAACTAATTTTTCTTTAGGCACATTTTCGAGGCGCCCATAATTTTGTATTAACAATTTATTAACCGCTCCCTCAGTGATATACAAATTTTGGTCTCCCAAAAATTCCACCCGGGTACTGACCACATTTTTGCTGCGATTTCTATTGTTAGAAAATGCGTAAAGCCCCATTATTACTAACATTAGCGCAACCACCTTCAAAACATTCCAATTAATGCGCATATTCCAATTCCTTTTTAACCTTTATAATTTCCAAGCCTATGTCCCCTGCTCCCATCATGACAAGCACCTGGGGATTTTGAGCTTTTATTTCTGATATCAATTCACTTTTTTGTACGATTTTTTTATGCTGGTTCGTCATTTTTTCCATTAACCAAGCAGCATCTATACCTTCCAAAGGCTCCTCCCTTGCAGGATATATTTCCAAAAGCAAAACACTGGTAAATTTGGAAAGGCTTTTTGCAAAATCATCCCCAAAATCCTTGGTCCTGCTGAATAAATGTGGCTGAAAAATTGCCAATACCTTTTTATTCGGGTGCATTTCCTCAATGGCATCGTACACGGCATCAATTTCAGTAGGATGATGTGCATAGTCATCAATGAAAACGAAGTCCTCATTTTTAATTCTGTAGGAAAACCTTCGTTGTACTCCTTTAAAAGTTGCTAAAGCCTCAGCTAGGCGATACGGTGGGGAACCTGCTTGTATCGCCATAGCAAAAGCAACCAAACCGTTCAATAGATTATGTCTTCCCGGCTTGTTGAACTTAACCCCGGAATAGGTTTCTTCCGGAGTTCCCAAATCAAAAATGTAGGCACCATGTTCTACTCTTATATTTCTTATACAATAGTCTGAATCATCTTCAATACCATATGTAATACCTTCTAAGGGCAATCCTTTTCTTATAAATAATTTACCCCCCGGTTTTATTCTGTCCACAAATTGCAGAAAGGATTTCTTCAATTCTTCAGCATTTCCATAAATATCCAAATGATCGGCATCCATAGAGGTTATACAGGCCACATTTGGGGAAAGCCGTAAGAAAGACCTATCAAACTCATCAGCCTCAACGACTGAATAATCCGTACCCTCTAACAGAAAATTACTATTGAAATCTTCTGAAATACCTCCTAAAAATGCCATTAAAGGAGTTCCTGTCTCTTTTAATAGGTGTGCAAGAATGCTCGAGGTTGTGGTCTTGCCATGTGTACCCGCAACGGCAAAGCAGAATGAATCCTTGGTAATGAGTCCCAATACCTCAGAACGCTTCTTTATCATGAAACCGTTCTGTAAGAAATATTGATATTCCGAATGTGTGGTTTTTACCGCAGGTGTATAGACAATCAAGGTTTCCTTGGCATTTAAAAACGCTTTTGGAACCAACTCTAAATTATCATCATAATGGATGGAAACATCATGGCCGGATAATTCAAGCGTCAAAGGAGTTTCGGTCTTATCATAACCTGCAACCTCCTTACCGATAAACCTGAAATACCTGGCCAATGCGGACATACCAATACCTCCGATACCTATGAAGTAAACCCTACGTATGTCCTTGATTTCCATTTTGGCTAATTCAATAATTTTTCTATTTCGTCACATATGTCCTTAGTGGCATTTGGCAGGGCCAATGCCTTTATATTTTTAGCGAGATCTTGCTGTAATTCCTTAGACTCAAAAACGGATTGAAACCGTGCCTTGAAGTCTTCATCCAAATTACCTTCCTTAATCATGATAGCGGCATCCTCAGCTACCAAAGCCTGAGCATTTTTCGTCTGATGATCTTCCGCAACCACTGGTGATGGTATAAAAATGGTGGGTTTTCCAACCAAGCACAGTTCTGAAACCGCTCCTGCACCGGATCTGGAAATAATAAAGTCTGCCGCGGCGTACGTCTTGGCCATATCGTTAAAAAAGGCATGGACCTTCACGGTATCCGAATTCAGATGTTTATACGTTTCTATATATCCCTTACCACATTGCCAAAGGACCTGAAGGCCCAATGACCTGAAAAACCCGAGATTTTCCGCAATTAGGTTGTTGATTCGTTTGGAACCCAAACTTCCACCTAGCACCAACAGGGTTTTTCTGCCTGTTTCCAGACCAAAAAACTGTAAGGCCTCGTTTTTATCCTCATTGATGGTAATCAAATCCGCCCTCACGGGATTACCCGTTTTTACAATCTTATCCTCAGGGAAAAAACGCTCCATTCCATCGTAGGCCACACATATTTTGGCGACTTTGTCCTTAAGTAATTTGTTGGTTATTCCGGCAAAGGAATTCTGCTCCTGAAGCACACAAGGTATACCCCTACCGGAAGCCACCTTCAACAAAGGACCACTAGCAAAACCACCCGTGCCCACAACTGCATGAGGTTTAAACTTGGTTACTATTTTGCTTGCCTTGATCAAACTACTTATCAGTTTAAATGGAAACATTAGATTTTTAAGGGTCAGTTTCCGTTGTATCCCTGTTATCCACAATCCTTCTATTTTGTATCCCGCTTGGGGGACCTTCTCCATTTCCATCCTATCCTTTGCTCCCACAAAAAGGAACTCCGCATTTGGATGTCTTCTTTTCAGTTCGTCGGCAATTGAAATCGCCGGATAAATATGACCTCCCGTTCCTCCTCCCGAAATGATAAACCTATAGTTGTCCACTAAGTACTTCTAAAGGGTTACTTTCATCAATATCCGTATTGCTTTCCTTACTCGCCGCCCAATTTTTATTGCTTGCACTCAAAATGATTCCAATGGCCAAACAGGTCATCCAACTAGAGGTTCCCCCACTACTGATCAGCGGCAAATTCTGCCCAGTTACCGGAAACAGCTCCACCGCTACAGCCATATTGATCAATGCCTGAAATACAATGGGCAGACCTACACCTAGCACCAAAAGTTTACTGAAAATGGTGCTACAGCCATTGGCTACAACCACTATCCTAAACAACAAAAAGAGATAAAAAAACATTAAGGCAAATCCGCCTATCAATCCATATTCCTCTACAATGATGGCATAAATGAAATCCGAAGAACTCTGGGGAAGAAAATTCTTCTGTACACTTTTACCTGCACCTTTGCCCATGACTCCACCCGTTGCAATGGCGATTTTTGCCTTTTCTATCTGATAGTTGGCCTCCGTATCCTCCGGATTGCTAAAACTATCGATTCGGCTCATCCATGTATCCACCCTATTGGGAAACAAACCCGGGGCCGCTTTGGCCACCAAAATGAACAAGGCCAAACAAGCAATTCCAGTTCCTACGATGGCCAATAAGTACTTTAATGGGTATCCCCCTATAAAACAAAGCAGTAATACCATGGAAAAAATAATACCGGCCGTTGAAAAGTTAGCAGGAAGAATAAGTACCACCACCAAAAAAACCGGTAACCACAATGGTAAGATGCTTTCCTTAAAAGAAACCTTCACATCCCTTATTTTGGATAAATATCTGGCCACATATATCATCAAAACCACGGCCGCCAAGTTCGAAGGTTGAAATCCAAAGCCTACGAGTGGTAAACGTATCCACCTACTCGCATTGGTTTCACCTGCCGTTGTACCTTGGGCCAAAACAAAAACAAGCAGCACAATCACTATTGGCATAGCAATCAAGGACAAGCCCTTAAAAAAATGCGTCGGTATTTTATGAACCCCGTAAATGATTCCGAAACCCAGAAATAGTAATAGGGCATGTTTAACCAAATGCCCCACCGTTGTACCATTACCCACAACATAAACCAGATTACTACTGGCACTGTATACGGGAAGAAAAGAGAACAACGCCAATAGCGCCGCAATGGCCCAAATGGCTTTATCCCCGTTTATATTTTGCAATAGGTTTCGCACGTACTATAGGTTTTTTACGCAATTCTTAAATTGATTACCGCGATCTTCATAGTTTTCAAAAAGGTCAAAGCTGGCACAAGCCGGTGACAGTAAAACCGTATCACCCCTTTCGGCTATCTTGTAGGCCACTTTAACCGCTTCTTCCATGGCATAGGTCTCCACTAAGAGATCTACCACATTACCAAAGGTTTCCTTTATTTTTTCATTATCAACGCCCAAACAGACAATAGCCTTTACTTTTTCCCTTACTAAAGGCATCAATTCTTTATATTCATTTCCCTTATCAACACCGCCAACTATCCAAACCGTTGGCGTCTTGACACTATCCAGTGCATAATAGGTAGCATTTACATTGGTAGCCTTGGAATCGTTGATATACTGAACATGATGTATTTTCAATACTTTTTCCAGACGATGCGGCGCACCTTGGAAATTGGAAATGCATTCCCTAATGGTTTCTTTCCGAATACCTACCAATTTTGCCACCATGGCCGCTGCCATGGTATTCTTTACATTGTGCTGGCCTTCGAGTGCTAAGGTGTCTGTCGTCATTTTTATAGTGTCTTCTTGAGTTGTTATATTAATTTCATTGTTTTCTAAATAAGCTCCTTCCCCAAAGGACCGCTTTAGCGAAAAGGGCATTAATCTGGATTTAACGGGATGTTCCTTTAACCAATCGACAATAACTTCATCGTCTGCATCATAAATGAAATAATCCTCGTCCGATTGGTTTTTGGTGATAAGGAATTTGGAAGCTATGTAGTTTTCGAACTTATACCCATATCTGTCCAAATGGTCCGGTGTAATGTTGGTAATTATGGAAATATGAGGTTTAAATTCCCTTATACCGTCCAATTGAAAACTGCTGATTTCCAAAACATAGTAATCGAAATCCTCTTCAGCTACCATTTTGGCGAAACTATCCCCAATATTACCGGCCATACCCACGTTTAACCCACCATTTTTTAAAATGTGATAGGTGAGCATCGTGGTCGTGGTCTTTCCGTTGCTTCCAGTTATCCCGATAATCTTTGCATCGGTATATCTTGATGCAAATTCAATCTCAGAGATAACGGGAATGCCTTTATTGACCAACTCCTTAACCAACGGAACGGAATCCGGAATTCCAGGACTCTTCATGACAACATTCGCCTTCATGATTTTATCCTCGGAGTGTTTGGATTCCTCCCAATCAATCCCAAAATGTTTAAGAACGTCCTTGTACTTATCCTTTATTTTTCCCTTGTCGGAAACAAAAACATCAAATCCTTTTTTTTGTCCTAAAATGGCCGTACCTACACCACTTTCACCTCCACCAAGCACTACTAGGAAAGCCATTTATCTTACCTTAAGTGTTACGATGGTCACAATGGCCAACATAATTCCCACAATCCAAAATCGGGTTACGATCTTGCTTTCGTGATATCCTTTTTTTTGATAGTGGTGATGTAAGGGGGACATTAAAAAAATACGTCTTCCTTCCCCAAATTTCTTTTTGGTATACTTGAAATAGGCTACCTGCGTCATGACCGAAATGGATTCTGCGAAAAAAATACCGCATAGAACGGGTATCAATAGTTCCTTTCTTACGATTATGGCGATTACGGCAATAACCCCGCCTATGGTCAAACTTCCCGTATCTCCCATAAAAACCTGGGCCGGATAGGTATTGTACCAAAGAAACCCTACCAAGGCTCCAACAAATGCCGTGATGAAAATCAACAACTCTCCAACCCTGGGGATATACATAATGTCCAAATAATCCGAAAAAATGATATTACCGGAAACCAAAGCAAAAACACCTAATGTAAAAACAATGATTGCCGAGGTACCCGCCGCCAATCCGTCGATACCATCAGTTAAGTTTGCACCATTGGAAACTGCGGTCACTATCAAAATGATAATAGGTATGAATATCAACCAAGCATACTCCTTGGCCCCTTCGCCCATCCATCCAATAAAACTCCCGTAATCGAATTCATTATTTTTAAAAAAGGGAACAGTGGTCATAGTAGACTTTATTTCCGCACCACGTACCTCCTCTACCGTAAACTGCTCGGTGATTATGGTCTTATCATGGTCCCGCATGGTAACCTCTGGATGAAAGTATAGCACTGCACCTACTATGAGGCCCAATACAACCTGACCTATAACCTTGAACCTTCCTTTAAGTCCTTCTTTGTTCTTTTTGAAAACCTTTATATAGTCATCTATAAAACCGATGACACCCATCCATAAGGTTGTGAAAATCAATAAAATGATATATATGTTTTCCAATCTGGCAAACAGTAAAACCGGGACAAGGGTAGCCAAGATGATAATGATACCTCCCATGGTAGGAGTACCCGCCTTTTGTTTTTGGCCTTCCAATCCTAAGTCGCGTATGGTCTCGCCAACTTGTTGCTTTTGAAGAAACAGAATAATCCTTTTACCGTAGGCCGTCGCAATAATCAAAGAAAACAATATAGCCATGCCCGCACGAAACGTACTGAACTGGAACAGACTGGCCCCAGGCAGCTGATATTGTTTTTCCAAGTATTCGAACAGGTAGGTTAACATATAATTTTATAGATTCTTTTTCTTTATAGCACTATTTATCCAAGGCTTGCAAAAGTTTCCTTACTATTTTAAAATCATCAAAGTCCACTCGATTGCCATTGGTCTCCTGATAAGTTTCATGTCCTTTCCCGGCAATTAGTATGATATCGTTTCCATTGGCAAGCTGACAAGCGGTTTTAATGGCCTGCTCCCTATTTTCAATGGATAAAATTTTTTTGACGTTCTGGGGCTCCACGCCACTTTCCATTTCGGCAATAATGGCACTGGGCGATTCCGTTCTGGGATTGTCAGAAGTAAAAATCACCTTGTTGCTCATTTCCGTAGCGATATTGCCCATTACCGGACGCTTAGATCTGTCTCTGTCGCCACCACACCCCACAACGGTGATGACGTTTTCATTTCCAGTCCTCAAAGTGTTGATTGTATCAAGCACATTTTTTAAAGCATCCGGCGTATGGGCATAATCAACTATAGCCGTTATTCTATCTTTAGATATGTAATATTGAAATCTTCCATCTACATTTTCCAATTCGCTCAATAACCGAAGGGTCTCCAATTTTTCTAGCCCCAATAGATCGGCAGATGCGTAGATGGCAAGCATGTTGTAAGCATTAAAGTGGCCTATCAATTTTGTCCACAGCTCATTGTCATCGATTTTCAACAATTGGCCGTCAAATTGATTTTCCAAAATCTGGGCCCTATAGTCCGCATAGTTTTTTAAAGCATAGGTGTACTTTCTTGCGTTGGTGTTCTGCACCATAACCAATCCATTTTTATCATCAATATTGGTTAGTGCGAAGGCCTTCTTTGGAAGATTGTCAAAAAGTTTTTTCTTGGTATCCCTGTATTCAGCAAAAGTCTTATGATAATCCAAATGATCATGGGAAAGATTGGTGAAAATCGCACCCTCAAAAACTAACCCTTCGGTCCTTTTTTGATGGATACCATGTGAACTCACCTCCATAAAACAAAACTCCACCCCGGCATCGTTCATCAGTTTTAAGTGATGGTTAATTACCAAAGCATCGGGTGTTGTATGACTGGTGGCATATTCCTTATCATCTACCATAATCTTTATGGTAGAAAGTAGTCCCACTTTGTAGCCGGCTTTTTTAAAGAGTTGATACAAAAGGCTTGATACCGTAGTCTTGCCATTTGTTCCCGTTACTCCTACCAATTTGAGGTTTTTGGAAGGGGTATCATAAAAATTGGAGGCCATAATGGCCAATGCCTGATGTCCATTTTCTACCTCAACATACGTAACGTTATCTTTCAATTCTTTGGGCAGTTCCTCACAGATGATAGCCCTTGCACCCTGTTCTACAGCCTTTTCAATATACTTGTGGCCATCGGTCAAAGTACCTCTCGTAGCTACAAACGCATCCCCATTCTCAACTTTTCTGGAATCAAAACATACTGAAGCAACCTCACAGTTGGTTGTTCCACTAACTGCAGAAATATGTACCCCGAACAATATGTCCTTTAGCAATTTCATGATAGCTCCAATACTATTTTCTTAACCTTCTTTATATCCGTCCCTTTGGAAATGGACTGTTTTTTTACCTTACCATTACCCTTTACCTCTACTTCTAATCCCAGATTTTCCAAGATTGATATGGCATCCATACCGCTCATTCCCTGTACATTGGGAATTTCGTTGTACTGCTTCTGAACATTTGCGAAATAACCTTGATAGGCTTCATCCAATCTATTTTCCAGCGTATCCTTCACATCGACCTCGTCTATCAAAGGTGATGTGGCATAGATTTTTTGAGCTACGGATTTGAACACTGGGCCCGATACATCCGCGCCATAATAGCCCACACTTTTATCCGGCTCATGAATAACCACAATACATGAATACTTTGGATTATCCGCAGGAAAATATCCGGCAAAAGAGGAGATATACTTTAGTTTGTCTGGATCCTTGCTTACATAGTTTTTCTGACAGGTACCTGTCTTACCCGCCATGGAAAAGTTTGGAGAATACAGACCGTGACCCGTACCATACTTCTTTTCTACCACATCCTTGAGCAATTGCTGAACCTTTTTTGCCGTCTCCTTGGAACATATTGATGGGTTTAATACCTCCTTATCAAACTTCTTAACGGTTTTGTTCCATTCCTTGACCTCTTTGATCAATCTAGGTTTGATCAATTCCCCATCGTTGGCTATGGCATTGTAAAAAGCCAAGGTTTGTAAGGGGGTCATCGCCACTTCATAACCATATGCCATTTGAGCCAGTGATAGGCCCGACCATCCTTTATCTCCCGGATATCTTAAAACAGGTTTACCCTCGCCCTTTACAGGAAGGCCCAACTGCTTATGGATATCCATGCTCATTAAGCGGTTCACATATTTTTCAGGGTTTTCCTTATAATTGTTGTGTATGATTTTTGCGAATGCCGTATTCGAGGAAACCTCGAATGCCTTTGACACGGTTATTTCCCCATAACCGCCATGTTTGGAATCCTTTACATAGTGATTGTAAATTTTCCACCTACCCTTTTCAGTATCAACTACGGTACTCGTATCTATTACCTTATCTTCCAGAGCAGCCACCAGATTAACCAATTTAAAGGTAGAACCAGGCTCATGGGATTCCCCTATAGCATAATTTAAACGCTCATAATATTTCCCCTCGGAAGTTCTACCCAGGTTTGAAATGGCCTTCACCTCCCCTGTCTTCGTTTCCATTACAATTACAGTTCCGTGGTCCGCCTTGTAATACTCCAACTGCTTTAAAAGTGCATGATGGGCAATGTCCTGTATATTTATATCTATAGTAGAATAGACATCATAACCGTCCTTGGGTTCGACGATATTGTCGTTCCCAATGGGCTTCCATTGGTTTTTGGCAATTTTAACCTTGGTTCTTTTCCCCTCAATTCCACTTAGATATTCACTAAAGGCCCCTTCCATACCAACGCGGGTATGATAACCATTTTCATCCACACGCTCGTAGCCAACGCTTCTCTCCGCAATCTTGCCCAAAGGATGTTCCCGTTTGGTATTTTGCTCGATAACTAGCCCCCCTTTAAAAGGTCCTTTATTAAAAAGAGGGAAACTTTTAACCGCCATGTATTCAGAATAATCTAGGTTTCTGGCAATCAAGGCATACCTATTTTGGTTTTGCCTTGCCTTTCTAAGAATCTGTTGATAATGGGATGATTCTTTATTGAACAGTTTCCCCAAGGCATCGGACAAGGGTTTTACATTTTCCCTAAAATCCTTCTCACTAACCGTTACCGCATCAAAATGAATATTGTATTTGGAAACCGAGGTAGCCAGTAGGCTGCCGTCATCAGAATATAGATTCCCCCTATTGGGTGCGATAGTGAACATTTTTGTGGTCCTAGTCTCTGCCAAGGCCATATATTTTTCCCCATCCACCACTTGGATTGATACCAGCTTAAATAGCACGGCACCGGCAAAAACCACCAAGCATGCGGCTACGATATATAACCTGGACAATATGGATTTTTCGGTTGCTGGCATTTTTAGTTAGACTCTGTTGATTTTACCTTTATTTTTTTTGGTGGAGTTTCAGAAGGATACAAACCCTTCTCCTGCACCGTACTCGTAATAGTAGATTCCAATTTTAATTTCTGCAGGTCTGATCGTGCGTCCACAAACTCATTTTTCAACTCTTTTACACTTTCGTTCAATGCGGCGATTTTATGCACCTTTTTATCCGCACTATGCGAACTACTTATCATGATGGCTGCCAAGAAAGAGGTAAATATGATAAACCGCCAATTTTTCAATGAATCCCCATCCACCAAAAACTTACCTTTTAAAATATCCAGAATGCCTTTTTTAACTTTCATCATTCTTTAATTATATGCGTTGCGCTATTCTTAATTTGGCACTTCTTGCCCTGCTGTTTATTTTTATTTCATCCTTACTAGGAACTATCAATTGCCCTACCTTTTTGAGCGGTACATCCATATTTCCATAAAAATCCTTTTCCGGCTCACCTTCAAATTGTCCCGCCCTTATAAATCTTTTCACCAAACGATCTTCCAATGAATGGTAACTTATTACGCTAAGCCTACCCCCTTCTTCCAAAAGTTCGGGAACCTGCGAAAGAAACTCCTTTATAACAGCAATTTCCTGGTTCACCTCGATACGGATTGCCTGATACATCTGAGCCAGGATTTTATGCTTTTTATGTTCTGGCAAAAATGGCTTCAACACTTCCTTTAGCTGATCTGTGGTTTCAATGTACCTATTCTGCCTTTCTTTAACAATGGTATTGGCTATTGCATTTGCATTGCGCAAGTCACCATAAACAAAAAACACCTGCCTTAGATCATCATAGGAATATGTGTTTACCACTTTACCGGCAGAAAGATCATTGCGCTTGCTCATCCTCATGTCCAGCACAGCATCAAACCGGGTGGAAAATCCTCTTTCCGCTTCATCGAACTGATGTGAGGAAACCCCAAAATCAGCCAAAATTCCATCCACTTTCCGTATGCCATAGAACTTTAAAAATTGGGTGATGTACCTAAAATTCTCACCTATCAGCACAAACCGCTCATCATCAAGACGGTTGTTCTCCGCATCCTCGTCCTGATCAAAAGCGTATAACTTTCCGCCTTTGCCCAACCTTTTCAATATTTCCTTGGAATGTCCGCCGCCTCCAAAAGTCACATCCACATACACCCCATCCTCCTTGATTGCCAGCCCATCTACGGACTCCTTAAGCAATACCGGATTATGATACATCCCCTCCAGGCTTTTCGGCATACTTGACCTCATACGCCAACTGCTCCCTTTCTTCTGGAGAGGACTCCACGTCCCCATCATAAGTAGTCTTGTCCCAAATCTCCAAATGCCTGTCCATTGGAGACAACACAACATCTTTTTTTATATCCACCAGACCGATAACATCCTTGGGAATCAACAATCTTCCCGTAGCATCAATTTCCACTTGTCGTAGCCCCGAGGTGAATTTTCGCTTAAACTCACGGTCTTTTCTACTGTCCCCTAGCCTTTCGTTCAATTTTTTGACCTCGGATTCCCACTCGTGCTTTGGATAAAGCTCCAAACACTCGTCGTAATACGATTTCTTGATGAAAAAACCATTACCCAACATGGGAGCCATTTGGTTCCTAAGGGATACGGGCAACATTACCCTTCCCTTGGCATCCGCCTTGCAGTTGTAAACTCCTGAAAAATAGATTTCCAAAATTGCTGGTCTTTCTTATACAACTCAAATATATAAATATTATTACCACATTTTACCACAAAAAACCACTTTGTTAATAAAATAGCTAATTTTTGGATTTTTTAAATCAAAAATTAATCTTGAAATGCAGAAAAAAAGACACTAACCCAAAATTTGGCCAGTGCCTTGTTTAAATAAGTTGAGTTAGGACGGGAATAATTTGATGGTATTGTATTCTATCTATTTGTCTATATTTGCCAAATATCAGAACCCCTGTAGATGGAGGACGAAATATTAAAAGACGGAAAATTCAGATATATTGAAAAGGGTGAAGGTACCCCGATCATTATTCTGCATGGTCTAATGGGCGGCCTTAGTAATTTCCATGGTGTAACTGACTACTTTCCCAATAAAGGATATAAAGTATTGGTCCCAGAGCTTCCCATCTATGATATGCCCATGCTTAAGACCAACGTTAAGAACTTTGCAAAGTTTCTGGAAAAATTTATTGAACATAAAGGTCTTAAGGATGTAATCCTTTTAGGAAATTCCCTAGGCGGTCATATTGGGTTACTTCATACAAAACTATACCCCAAAATGGTCAAGGCACTCGTAATTACAGGAAGTTCCGGACTCTATGAAAGTGCTATGGGCGACGGGTACCCTAAACGTGGCGACTACGAATTTATAAAGAAGAAGGCACAGGATGTTTTTTACGACCCAAAAGTAGCTACCAAGGAAATTGTTGACGAAGTATATGCCACAGTCAATGACCGCATGAAGTTGGTGAAAACCTTGGCCATAGCAAAAAGTGCCATTCGTCATAACATGAGTACGGATTTACCGACCATGAATACACCAACCTGTATTATTTGGGGGGAAAACGATACGGTAACCCCACCTGATGTGGCCGAGCTTTTCCATGAACTCTTACCGGATTCGGATTTATTTTGGATTAAAGAATGCGGCCACGCCCCCATGATGGAGCATCCGAAAGAATTTAACGCTATTTTGGACTCTTGGCTTCAAAAACGTAATTTCTAAACTTGTCTTCATGAAAATTAAGTCGGCAGACTTTGTAATGAGCAATTCGGATGTTGCCAAATGTCCCAATGAGCCTATTCCTGAATATGCTTTTATAGGTAGGTCCAATGTAGGAAAGTCTTCCTTGATCAACATGTTAACGGATCGAAAGAGCCTGGCCAAGACATCTGGCAGACCGGGAAAAACCCAATTGATCAACCATTTTAAAATCAACGATAATTGGTTTTTAGTAGATCTTCCCGGTTATGGTTATGCAAGGGTTTCCAAAAAAGATAAAAAAACCTTTCAGAAATATATAACCGATTACTTTTTACAGCGACAACAACTGGTTTGCTCCTTTATCCTAATCGATATTAGACATAAACCTCAGGCCATTGATTTGGAATTTATGCAATGGATGGGGGAAAACGGCATTCCCTTCGCAATCGTTTTTACAAAAGCCGATAAGTTAAAGCCCCTGGCAATTCAAAGACATATAACCGAATACCTTGAACATTTATTGAACGACGTTTGGGAGGAAGCACCGCAGTATTTTATTACTTCTTCGAGCAAAAAAATAGGAAGGGATGACTTATTGGCGTACATAGACGGCATAAACTTGGAATATTTCGAGGCAAGTAAAAATAGCCCCTTATAGCTGATACAAGCGTTTGGAATTATTTTTTCAACTCCAACTTTTCAGCAAAATAATCACAGAAATCCTTCATAGTAGCCGTCATTTTTTCATCTTGGGTGGCCCTCATAAAGGTATCCGATAACGAAACAAGGGTTTGGTGAAAGAAAATTTTCATTTCATCGACAGGCATGTCCTTGGTCCACAAATCAATCTTCAAAGATTCCTGGTTTTTGCTGTCCCAAACCGATAGCAACATGGCTTTGGCCTCCTCATTATCTATTCCTCCATCCTGTGCGGACCACGAAAGTTTTTCCGGTACCCTATTTTCATCGAGACCAACTTTTAAAGTAATTTCAGACTCATGTAACTCTGCCATCTAGCTTCTTGGTTTATAATTTGATTTTTTGAAAATTTCCTCAGCGGGCATGGTCAATAATTGCTTCAGGTTCACCTCATTTTTTTCCATGAAGGCCCTAACAATCTGCCATCCTATATATCTTCCAAGACGGCCCGGGGACTCATTGTCCAACTCCAGACCAAATTTCGAAAAAGGCGCAGGGTCCAAAAAACGTTGGTTCAACCTGGTTTCTGTACTGTATAGGTATTCATTCTCAACAAAGTTTCTCCAAATAGGTTCTTCGTTCGCCATGGCCCAATCCATTTCTTCCTCGCTATACCCAATCTTTATTTCATCTTTTGCATAAGGCATCAATTTATCCTTTAAGTATAATTCCTTACCAAAATAAATCATTCTAGCCAAGTAAGAACGGTCCCTTGGTCTTGGCACCACCTTTTTTGCAAAGGCACTGGCCACATCGCTCACCATAAATTTTCTATCCAATATTTTAGCCACGTAACGCTGAAAACCACCATAATATTTATGCTGTGAACCCAAGTAATTGTCCAAACCTATAAACAGTAGTGTATCCGCCAAAATAATCCTGTTATCATAGTCCACATCGTTGGTAACCGTTATTATCTTTGGCAACTGCTGCTCTGGAAAATAATATTTTATGTGTTTAAAAAGGTTTAGAAGCCCTTCCTCCTCATCCTCAAAACTATTAAAGGTATTTCCTACCTGTTGAAATAATTCAATTTGAAGGGAATCTTTCATTTTGGCAACCCATACACTGTCCGGTGCCGGAAAAAGATATGGATACATTTTTCTCAGTTTTGGCAATCCCTCTTCTCCGGCCCCAGCGAACAACCTATCAAATCTCTCGATTTTTAAATCTAAAGGTATTTTTGATATCTCTTCCTCAACCCTGTCGCTGTCATTACATCCAATAAAAATCAGTAAAATTGATAAAACAATAAAAATGGGTTTTCTCATACCAAGTATTTCCGAATACATTTTATTTTTAAATAAGGACAACTTATTTTTAAGGCAAAGTTAATCGATCTAAACAAATATTATAAGGGTATGCAAACGGAAAAAGTTATTGATCACATCGTAGGTTGGCTCAAAGATTATGCACTCAATGCAAACCAAAAGGGTTTTGTCATTGGTGTTTCCGGAGGTATAGATTCTGCAGTAACCTCCACGTTATGTGCCAAAACAGGATTGGACCTGCTTTGTTTGGAGATGCCCATACACCAAGCCCCAAACCAAGTTGACAGGGCTTCCAACCATATAGATTGGTTACAAGGGAATTTTCCTAACGTAAGCAGGCAACCCGTGAACCTTACCCCTGTTTTTGACAGTCTTGTGGCCGCCTTTCCAAAAGTTGACAACGAAGAGGAAAGATTTATGTCCTTGGCTAATACCAGAGCTAGGCTACGCATGACAAGCCTTTACTATTTTGCCGCTTTAAACAAGTATCTTGTTGCCGGAACCGGTAACAAGGTGGAAGATTTTGGTGTTGGATTTTACACAAAATATGGAGATGGCGGTGTAGACTTAAGCCCCATTGCCGATTTATTAAAAACGGAGGTTTACGAGATCGCCAAGAAACTTGGGGTCAACGAAGAAATAATAAAGGCTGCTCCGACGGATGGTCTATGGGGAGATGACCGTACGGACGAGGACCAAATTGGAGCCTCTTATCCAGAATTGGAATGGGCCATGCGGATGAAGGACGAAGGAAAAACAATTGATGATTTTACGGGAAGGGATAAAGAGGTCTTTTCAATATTTACCAGATTCAACACCATGAACCGACATAAAATGGACCCCATTCCGGTTTGTACTATCCCAGAATCCTTAAAATGACCACTCACCTAATAATCAGGTTAATAAATCGAATAATAAAACGATTTTAGTGACGTTCAGGAAAAATAGTACATCTTTGTCTTCTAATTTTGATATTTTAGTCCTACATTGCACGTACTCTTTTTCCTTAAGATGAACGGTCTAAACTATCTTGAAAAAACAGCATAATGATAAAAGTTTTAATTGCGGATAATCATCCTATCATCCGTATGGGCGTGAGGAATGTCTTGGAATCTGCTAATGGTTTTGAAATGGTGGACGATGTTGCCACCACTGAGGAGCTTTTCAAAAAACTACAAAATGTTACCCCCGATGTTGTAATGCTTGAAATGGATATTCCTGAAATGAACGGAATAGCCGCTTTAAGAAAAATCAAAAAAGAATATCCCAACGTAAAAGTACTTATGTACAGTGGACAATCTGAAGATGTCTATGCACTTAGTGCTATTAGGGCAGGAGCATTTGGATACCTATCCAAATCATCCGATGTGGATTACATTATATCGGCGGTCAACAAGGTTAGTGAGGGAAGTATGTTTATCACCAATGAATTGGCCCAAAGGCTTGCTTTTGACGAAGGCACTAAAAAGCCGAGAAGATTCTTTAGAAAACTCTCCACCAGAGAAATTGAAGTCTTAAAACTTCTGGCCAGTGGTAAACGGAACAAAGAAGTTGCCCAAGGTTTGAATCTGAATGAAAAAACAGTAAGTACCTACAAAGCGCGATTAATGAAAAAGCTCAATGTGGACAATATGGTAGATTTGTTACAGCAGGCCAAAGCCCTGGAACTTTACTAATAATTGTTTTTACCAAATATAAAAGACCCGCCTTAATAGCGGGTCTTTTTATTTACTACATATCTTAAAAATTAAGACAATACCCTGTTCAGCTTTTGGTTCAATAATTTATTCAGCTGTAAATAGTTCATAATTTCCTCCAAAATTTCCTTGTTGTCCTCTTGCCTAGGATTTTCCGTTTCGCTTTGCAAAGTCTGCATTCTTTTCTTGATTAAATAACATCGTAACGTAAGAATGGTTTCGCTCACCAATTGGGCTATTCCAATATCCTTCGCCTTTGGGTAAATATCCTTCCGTTCCCAATTGTGCAAGGTATAGCGCTCTTCTTCCATCAAGATAGAAGACACTTCATTGGCCATATCCTGTTCTAGTTCCGCTATAAAATCACTTACCTTAAAATCTTCACTTTCATTTAAGTAGGCTATCAGTTTATAATAAACATCCCTAAAGTTGGGAGTCGCAAGCTCTATCTCATCTTCTTGTAGGTCCAAATACACTTTTTCATATACTTTTATTTTTGATAATTCAGGTTCCAAAACCAAATCTCCACTTTCATTTTCCTTTAGGACCAAATCCTCAAATTCCTCTTTTTGATCTCCATAAAGCAATAGACTTTCTATAATTTTTCGTTCCAATTCATATTGCACATCTACCTTCTCCCCTATAGGTTCATTTCTAACAACATCAAAGGCCTTTTGCTCTTGCTTTTCCCTTTTTATTGCTTCGGCTTGGTCCTTTTTACCCATTTGTGCCAGCGTACTGAAGAGCACATTCTCAGAAATATTCATAATCTGCGCACATTCCTGTACATAGATTTCTTTTTTTATTGTATCGGGTATTTTAGAAATACTATGGACAATATCCCTGACCGTTTCGGCCCTCTTAATGGGGTCATCCGATGCTTCCTTGACCAACAGGGATGCTTTGAACCTAATAAAATCTTTAGAATTCTCCTTGAGGTATTGTTCTACCTCCTCCAATTCATTATTCTTGGCAAAACTATCAGGATCCTCACCTTCTGGAAAAGTACAAATGCGTACATTCATCCCCTGTTCCAATATCAAGTCGATACCACGAAGCGAGGCTCGCAATCCGGCGGCATCCCCATCAAATAATACCGTGATGTTTTTGGTCAAACGGTTGATCAAACGAATCTGTTCCGGTGTTAGGGCCGTTCCACTGGAAGAAACTACATTATGTATTCCCCGTTGATAAAATTGGATAACATCGGTATATCCCTCAACCAAATAGCAATTATCCTCTTTGGCAATCGCTTGTTTTGCAAAGTAAATACCGTAAAGCACCTTGCTTTTATGGTAAATCTCACTTTCGGGTGAGTTTAAATACTTGGCCGCCTTTTTGTCATTCGTGAGAATACGCCCTCCAAACCCCAAGACCCTGCCGCTCAAGGAGTGAATTGGGAACATCACCCTACCTTTAAAACGGTCGAACTTTTTGGGGTTATTTGGATTGTTTAAATCTTCCTTAACAATCGTTAGCCCCGTTTTTTCCAAATAATCCAACTTGTAGCCATTGTCCAGGGCCGCCATTGTAAATCCGTCCCACTGATCTAAGCAGTAACCAAGGCCAAATTTTTGGATGGTTTCCTCCGTAAATCCGCGTTCCTTAAAATAACTTAACCCAATTGCCTTGCCCAGTTCAGACATCCATAAAATGTCCTTAAAATATTTTTGGGCATACTCAGAAACAAGGTACATGCTCTCACGTTCATCGGCTTGCTCCTTTTGCTCATTGGACTGTTCCGTCTCCTCTACTTCTATATTATATTTTTTTGCCAAATACTTAATGGCCTCAGGGTACGTAAAATGTTCGTGCTCCATCAAAAAAGCTACCACATTCCCTCCTTTGCCACTACTAAAGTCCTTCCAGATCTGTTTTACCGGTGAGACCATAAAACTAGGAGTGCGCTCATCAGAAAACGGACTTAATCCCTTAAAGTTAGAGCCCGACTTTTTAAGTTGTACAAAATCACCTATGACCTCCTCTAAACGGGCGGTTTCGTATACTTGATCTATGGTGGTTTTGGAAATCATTCTGAATTATTGGACAATGGACTACCCTCCAAAAGAGCTTTTAAAATTATTACATTTGGTGAAAATAAGGGAAAAATATGATTCTTTTCTTTGGAACACGACCTGGCAAATCCGAAACCAAACTTCTCTATGGCGTTTCTTGTCCTTACTGTAACCAAACGGGCACTCTAAGTGCTTTTATTTCTTCAAATTATTTTCATTTATTTTGGATAAAGCTCTTTAAAATTTCCTCATCGAAAATTGTGGAGTGCAGTCATTGCAAACGAGTCTATTACCCAGAAGAGTTTAGCGAATCTATGACCACGGCTATTGAAAATTAAATAGGACATACCCTCTTTGGATATGTCCTAACTAACTCAAATAAACAAAAAACTTAATTCTTAAAGGTCAAACCTAAGTCCGAGAGATACATTTCTTTGCTCCACAGCGGCATCTTTAAAAATGGGATTTAAATCATATTTTAAATATAGCAGTACACCATCGAAACCCGCATAGGCACTTAGTCCGTAAATCAAATCGTTGGTATTGTAATCTCTTTTCAACTTATCCTTTACCTTATCGCCATCCTGTTCATATTTCAGCTTTTGTCGAGTTCCGAGGTTAAAACCACCATAGGCACCGATACCCAAACGAAATTGGTTGTGCAATGAATATCTCATAGTCTTTTCTGTTTTCTTAAGTTTGGAGGGACCAAATTCTAGATGAACCGGAAAAACAAGATTATCCATTCTAAACTTCGCTTTTTGCAATTCAAAGTCGAAATCCTGTAGTTCCGCGTTTCCCTGATCATTTAATACGAGATATTGGTTGTCCTTAATTTTGAGCCCATTGAACTGAAAAGAGAAACCATAATTTAATCTTAGAAAATTCGTGTTCTGAAAAACTCGGGTGCGCCATTGCCAGCCCAATTCAAAAAAACGGCTTCCCGCAAGTTGGTAGGGGGAATCGTTCAAGGACTGCCCTTCGATTATAGCGTTGTTAAAACCAACAGCGAGCACAAAATCGGAATACGTTCTTCGGTCATACTTTAATTCACGCTTCCAATTTCTCGTGTTAAATATGAAACTTTCCCCTTCTTTGCCATTAAAATCTATTCCAATACGTATTTGCCCATCAGAAATGGAATCCGAGGAAATATCAGTAAGTAATTCGCCTTGGTTACGTTCCAGCAGATCGATTTTATTATCAATTATCGCCAACCTATTTTCAATATTCAAGGCTCTTTTTTTTGCCGCAGCTTCCTTTAAGGTACTTGCTTCCTGAACGGAAATAGACCCCTGGTCAAAGCGTTGGTTAATTTCCGAAACCTCAAATTTCAACGCTTCCTTTTCCTGTTCGGTAATCTTTTCCTTTTGCTCTTTTAGCGCTTCTATTTTCGCCTTATAGTCCTGCTGTGCATTTAGGGAATTTAGGGTAAACAGCGTAATGACAAATAATAAAAATGTTGTAATTGTTCTCATTTTTCAATTGATTTTGATTTTTGATGAATAAACTCCAGTCCCACTCCCCATAGTAAATTATGGAGCTTAAGGAAATCTCTAATGGTATTGATAATTAATTGTTACGGTCCGCAACGGCAGTCCTCACTTTTAGAAACCCAACCTTAAGGGTTTCAAAAATCTGGTCTCGGAAGGATTGATCAAGTTCTTCCTCAACCTCTGTTAACAAGGCTATGGCATCAACGGTGTTATCTTTATTAAATAGTTTTTCCCTTAAAATGTCACGTTGTGCTTTCTGCAATAAAGAATCCACCTCCGCGTCAGAAACTTCTCCTTTGGCCTCAATAGCATCAACTTGGGCAATTACTTCCGCTATTTTCGCATCCAAAACATCCAAGGGTATTAGATTAGGCTTTTGGTCAGTTTCCAAAAATCCTTTTTTATGCGTATTGTTAGCCAAAGACTTATTTTCCTTTACAATGTTCTCCATCTCTTCATCTTTCTTTTGGAAATCCGTTTCCGTGTTACCTCCATCCAATACTTTTAATGTTTTTTCCTGCACCACTAAGGCCTTCGGCACCTCTTTAATTTGGTCAACGGACGTTTCCCGATTTTCCATTTTATCCTCTGAAGTTGATTTTTGGGTTTCCACAATCGTAGTACTTTCAATTTTGGGAACTCCGTTGTCCGAATCAAAATAAAAGAAGGAAAGACTTATCAACACCAACAAACTAGCTGCAACTCCTATCCAAAAGTAAGCAGGCTTACCTTGTTTCTTTGAGCTATTGATTTGGCCGGAAATTTTATCCCATGCTCCGTCCGAAGGAGAAATCTCCCGTTCGTTCATTTTGCTCTTTATGTATTTTTCAAATTTATCTGGTTCCATAACCGATGATATTTTGTTTTTCTAAATTTTCTTGAAGCATTTTTCTTGCCTTAAACAATTGTGTTTTAGATGTGCTTTCCGAGATGTCCAACATATTTGCGATTTCCTGATGTTTGTACCCCTCTACAGTATACAGAACAAACACCATTTTATATCCTTGCGGTAAGGCGTCTATAAGCCTCTGTATGTGCTCTATATCCAAATCTGTCGTTAACTCCGAACTTGTAGACTGGTTGTGCTCAAATACCTCATCATCGTATACAACGAATTGTTGTTTTCTAAGAAAGGAGATACTTTCCCTTATCATAATTCTTCTTAACCAGCCTTCAAAACTTCCTTCAAATTTAAAGGACTCCAAATGTTTGAACATTTTTACGAACCCTTGTATCATTACATCCTCTGCAAAGTGTATATCCTTTATATACTGTCTGCATACGCTTAACATTTTTGGTGCATGTTTGGCATATAAAGTCTTTTGGGCCTCCCTGTTCCCATCTATGGCTTTCTTTATAAGCTGCCGTTCGTTTTTATAAAAGGGTATAATTTTCAAATCTTTTAAGGTCTTCTATTTTTATAGACGCAGATAAAATTGTTTTGGTTGCCCGAGTTAAAAAATAATTTTAATATCTGACATCTAGGTTGAATCCTACTCCCATATTATTATATTTCTTGAATTTCGATTGACTTGATTTTTTAAAAAGTGTCCCACTGTTGAACATTCCAAGAGAAAAAAATATAGCTTCATCCTTCTTATTTTCCCTTTCTGTTTCTACCCATTCAAGAGAAACGATTACATCATTATTCAAAACTATGTTGTAGGGTTTTAAATCTACAGTTATTTTTCCAACCTGTTCTGGTTCCATTGAAACAAGAATATTATCAGAAAGGATATTTTCTTTTGGCTTATTGTTTTCAACGTTATAAAAATTGATCCTAAAAGTGGATTTTGAACTTAACCTGTTATAAGGAACGTTGAAGTTAAAAGCATCCACAAATGTCGGAGTTTTTCGAATGTTGATTTTAACGCCCATTTCTGCACCAAGCTGGTCATAACTAAACCCTGTACTGATGAATTTCGATTCGGTTTTGTTTCCGAGTATTTTTTTCTTGAATGCCTTTGCTGAAACGACAACCTCTTCCAATTCATTTATTTGTTCTTTAAGTTTTATTGAAATCGAGCATGTTTTTTGAGCTATGCCCCTGACCAAAAACTCAACGGGTTTATAACCTATTGATGAAATTCTTATGGTATCGTTTTCAAATCCCTCTTTTAAAATGAGAGTAAACTTCCCTTCGGTATCTGTTACTGTTCCAATTTCTTTGTTTAAAATCCCAATATTTACGTAGGGTAAAGGCGTATCATTTTTATTATCTAGAACAATACCCGTTATTTCAGTTGCTGCATTGGGCCTAATCGAAATGTCATATAGTTCCTTGTTGACATAGCTTAATGTACTTATGTTTTCCCAAACTGGTTTAAAAACATCCTCATTTTCTAATGCCTTTTTAAAAAAGGCAATGGTCAATTGCTCAATTTCGCTATAAATTTTTATAGAATTTTCTGAAGCATCAAGTATCGAAGGAATACAAGTAAAGTCCGCATGGGTACCATTTGTAAAACGCAAATAGTATTTTTCGGAATTAAGTTCCCGAAAATAATTATAGTCTTTTAAAGGTTGGAACTCGTCAAGTTTATCGCCACTTTCCAGGTAAAGATATTTTACGTTTTGACTCTTTGGTTCTAAAAGTTTTGAATCGTGGATTTCTTGAATAAATCGGTCATTCTCCTCTTCTTCCCCAAAATAATGGGTTTCTGTCCCGTCCAATGAAACAAGGGCTTTTGTATATGGATTTCTGTTGACAAAAACCGCTGTACTCATTCCTCCCCAACTGCAACCAATTACACCGATAGTATTAAAATCTACATTAAAAGAACTGTTTTGCTTTAGATAGTGAATTGCAAATTCGGCATCGTAAACTTGTTCGAGCATGTCATCTTTTTGATTGGTCATGTCACCGGGGTAGCGACCAACGGACCAAACAGAAACAACTAAAAACCCGTTTTGCGCCAGTTTTTCAAGGATTTTATAGTTTTCAAATCCCATTCCGTTTAAACCTGCCATATAAATGATGACAGGATGTTTAATTGAGGAAGGTTCGACGTCAGAAAAGCTGTTTGTTTGAATGTTCAATAATTTTTGACCATCCGCACCTACACCTAATTCGGAAACATAAAACTGTGCAAGTTCATTAGTTATTCCAGAATAATCCTGGTCATCCTGATAGTTAACGGCTCTTTGTTCAAATAGGCTGAACAAATCCCCGAATTTCAATGCTTTATCTTTTTTTTCGCTTGATGGATACCAAATGTCCAAATCGACAGGACGATAATGTAGGTTGTCGGTTGGTTCTGTATTCGGTTTGTATATTCTTGTACTGTCTTTTAATTGGAAAGATTTAAATCCGGCCTGATAGGTTTGAGCTAAGCAAATACTAACATGTAGTAGGCTTACAACCAGTGTAAATTGGATTTTACCATAGCGGTGGTTGTTCATCTAATAAACAGAATTATTTTAATTGACCGACTTTGATTTAAATCAAAAAAGACAAATTTTCAAATCTTTTAAAGTCTTCTATGAAATAGACGCATTCATGTACAATATAGTTGTCTTGTGATTAAGAATATTTTTAACCTATTAAAAAATAGAAAATTAACAAGGAAAACTATAAATTATTTTTTACGCTCTACCACATAATTTACCATAAGTTCCAAGGAATCCCTGTAGTCAGATTCTGGGTATTGTTGCAGTAAGGATAGCGCTTCGTCCTTAAATTGGAGCATTTTGGTAACGGCATAATCCAGGCCGCCTTTTTGTTTAACAAAAGCTATAACCTCTTTTACCCGCTTTTTGTTCTTGTTGTGGTTTTTAACGGAATTGATGAGCCAGCTTTTCTCCTTTTTAGAACAGTGATTTAGGGCATAAATTAATGGAAGGGTCATTTTTTGCTCCTTGATATCGATTCCTGTAGGTTTGCCAATTTTCTCCTCCCCGTAATCAAAGAGATCATCTTTTATCTGAAAAGCCATACCGCACAACTCCCCAAATTTTCTGAAGGTTTCCACATCTTCGCTATCGGGTTTTACGGAACATGCACCCAAACTGCAACAGGCGGCTATCAACGTGGCCGTTTTTTGGCGAATGATATCGTAGTACACTTCTTCCGTGATATCCAATCTACGGGCCTTTTCAATTTGCAACAGCTCCCCTTCGCTCATTTCGCGTACGGCAACAGAGATTATCCGAAGTAAATCAAAATCTCCATTGTCGATAGAAAGTAATAATCCTTTGGACAACAAGTAATCCCCAACGAGAACGGCAATCTTATTTTTCCATAAAGCATTGATAGAGAAAAATCCCCTACGTTTATCGCTTTCATCCACCACATCATCATGTACTAAAGTAGCCGTATGGATCAGTTCTATGACCGATGCTCCACGATACGTTCGCTCATTGACTTCACCGTTATTCAATAATTTAGCTGTAAGGAATACGAACATGGGTCGCATTTGCTTTCCCTTTCTATTGACGATATAATACGTAATTCGATTGAGAAGCGCCACTTTCGAGGTCATGGACTCCCGAAATTTTGTTTCAAAAAGATCCATCTCCCGGTTTACCGGTTCCTTTATTTGCGATACAATTTTCAAGCAGTCTGGCTTAGAATTTCAAAATTAGCGAAAAGGGTTCGGTTATCGATAGTTTTGATATTTGGAAAGCACCTTTTTTGTGGCTTTTTAAGCACTTAAGAAGACTTATTCGCCAGTTGTCCACAGGCTGCATCAATATCCTTTCCACGAGAACGCCTTACTGTCACCGTAATACCATTTTTCTCAAGCCGTTCTACATACATTTCTATGGCCTTATTGGAAGCCTGTTGAAATTGACCGTCGTCAATGGGGTTATATTCTATTAAATTGACCTTTGAGGGAGCAAATTTGCAGAAATCCACCAAGGCATCTACATCTTCCCGTTTATCATTTATTCCCTCCCAAACCACATATTCATAAGTAATACGGCTTTTTGTTTTTTGATACCAATAAATCAGTGCCTCGCGAAGATCCGCTAGGGTAAAGGTTGCATTGAACGGCATTATGGAAGTTCTGGTTTCGTCGATAGCGGAATGTAGGGAAACGGCCAACTTGAATTTGACTTCGTCATCGGCCATTTTTTTAATCAGTTTGGGTACTCCCGATGTGGAAACAGTAATCCTCCTAGGAGACATACCCAGACCTTCCGAAGATGTGATTTTTTCAATGGCCTTGAGTACATTATTGTAGTTCATTAGGGGTTCTCCCATGCCCATGAAAACGATATTGCTCAAGGGCCTATCAAAATAGAGTCGGCTCTCGTTATCAATGGCTACTACCTGATCGTAAATTTCGTCAGGATTCAAGTTTCTCATTCGTTTTAACCGGGCCGTGGCACAAAACTTACAATCCAAACTACATCCCACTTGGCTGGACACACAAGCTGTTGTCCTCGTTTTGGTGGGAATAAGAACGGATTCGACTACCAAATCGTCATGCAAACGAACAGCATTTTTTATGGTACCATCCGCACTTCGCTGCATTTGATCCACCTTAATATGGTTGATAACGAAGTTTTCTTGCAGCATGTTACGGGTTTCTTTGGACAGGTTGGTCATAACATCAAAGGAATGGGCAGATTTTTGCCATAGCCATTCATACACCTGATTGCCCCGAAAAGCCTGATTTCCCTGTGACACAAAAAATTCCCTGAGCTGGTCCCTAGTTAGTGCCCTGATGTCCTTTTTTCTTGTTTCCATCCTTTCAAAGATACATATTAAAAAATCCCGCCTTTCACAATGATGATAAGGCGGGATCTATATTTTTCCCTAGGTAAGGAGTGTAATTATCTCAAAATCAACATAGCATCTCCGTAGGAATAAAACCTATAACTTTCCATTATGGCCTCCTTATATGCCTTTTTCATTAAGTCGTGTCCCATAAAGGCAGAAATCATCATCAATAAAGTCGATTTTGGCAAATGAAAATTGGTAATCATCGAATTGGCAATGCTAAAATCATAGGGAGGAAATATAAATTTATTGGTCCAACCTTCAAAGGTATTCAAAGTGTGGTTGGAAGAAACTGCGCTTTCCAATCCCCTCATTGCCGTGGTACCTACCGCGCAAATACGCTTTTTCTTCGCAATGGCATTATTAACTATTTCCGTGGCCTTTTCATCAATAATCAATTCCTCGCTATCCATCTTGTGCTTGGAAAGATCTTCCACCTCTACTGGGTTAAAGGTACCTAAACCAACATGCAATGTTAATTCGGCAAAATCTATTCCCTTTATTTCCAATCTCTTTAAAAGATGTTTGGAAAAGTGAAGCCCGGCCGTAGGTGCTGCAACTGCACCTTCATGTTTGGCGTAAATGGTCTGGTACCTTTCTTCGTCCTCAGGTTCCACACTCCTTTTTATGTACTTTGGCAATGGAGTCTCCCCAAGTTCCCTTAGTTTTCTTCTAAAATCCAAATAGGCACCATCGTATAAAAACCTTAAGGTTCTACCACGGGAAGTGGTATTGTCTATAACCTCTGCAACAAGAGTTTCGTCGTCACCAAAATATAATTTGTTCCCTATACGGATTTTACGCGCTGGATCTACTAAAACATCCCATAATCGCTGCTCTTCATTTAGTTCTCGCAATAAGAACACTTCTATGCGAGCCCCAGTTTTTTCCTTATTACCATATAAACGTGCCGGAAAAACCTTGGTGTTGTTAAGGACCATCACATCGCCTTCATCAAAATAATCGATCATGTCCTTGAACATTTTATGCTCAATTTTACCTGTTTTGGTATCTATGACCATTAATTTGGACTCATCCCTATTTTCTGAAGGATGTTCTGCCAATAACTCCTTTGGAAGCTCAAAATTAAAATTGGATAATTTCATGTGTAGATAATTATTGTTTTTGGTCACATGTAACACCCAAATAAAAATTTCCTTGAATATTGAAATTTTTTTCTGAATGTTTCATTTAATTCTTTTTATGGACCGCTAAGGTCGGATGTAACTTTCGCACAAAAATGTACTAACGTCAGAAATGCAATTATCGTTTATCACTTGATGCAATCAGAGTACAGCTTTTTGCGGCTGCAAATATACGACCCACAACAGGGGGTTGTCAAGTAAATGGGTAATTATAATTCCTTGATACCAAATTGTAAAGCCTTTAGGTCCTCATAAAAATCCGGATAAGACTTGGTGACCACCATGGCTTCGTTAATAATCAATGAAGTTTTCAAGGCCAGAGGTGCAAAGGCCATGGCCATTCTATGGTCGTTATAGGTATCGATGGCAATCTCGCTATTTATATTTTTCGCGGGTTTCAAAGTAAGCGTCTTATCCGAAACGGATATGTCCGCTCCCAGTTTGGTCAATTCTGTATGTAGGGCCTCTAAGCGATCGGTCTCCTTGATTTTCAGGGTATGAAGTCCTGTCAAATAACAGCCCATTCCAAGGCCAAAACAGGTGACCGCTATGGTTTGGGCAATATCCGGGGCGTTCGCCAAATCGAAACTTACCGTTGCTTTTGTAGGTTCCGAAACTTTTTTCAGGGTGATTTGGTTCTCGCCAAATTCGGTTTCCACTCCAAATTCCCCATACAACTTATGAAGTACACTATCTCCCTGAAGACTATTTTTTTTATAGGCGGACAGGGTGATTTGGGAGCCTACATCAGAAAGGGCAACGATACTATAGAAATAGGAAGCAGAACTCCAATCTGATTCCACCACCAAAGTAGTTGGTTTTACCTCGGTTTTTGGCTTTACGGTGATACTATTGCCTTGAAAGCTACTATCTACCCCAATTTCAGTTAGAAGGGCCAAAGTCATTTTTATATAGGGCACCGAAGTGATTTTACCCGTCAATTCAAGTTCAAGTCCATTTTCCAGGCTTGGCGCAATTAGTAGCAATGAAGAAATATATTGGCTACTAACGTTCGCCGGAAGACTAACTTTATGTTTCGATAATTTTTTTCCCTTGATATGCAGGGGGGGATAGCCCTCTTCTTTAACATAGGAAATATCCGCACCAAGTTCCTTTAAGGCATCCACTAAAATTTGCACGGGCCTTTCCGTCATTCGCTTTGATCCGATAAGAATGACATCGCTACCTTCCATAGCCGAAAAATAGCCCGTCAAAAAACGCATTGCAGTACCCGCATGATGTATGTCCACCGTTCCTTCCGTCTTATTCAATCCGGCCTCCATCACCTGAGCATCATCAGAATTGGAAAGGTTTAAAATTTGTATTCCCGGATACAGGGCTGATAACAATAAGGAGCGATTTGATTCGCTTTTGGACCCCGTTATTTTAATGGTCTCTTTAAGTAGTTGATTCTTTGGGCCGGTAAGGTAAATTTTCAAGATGCTAGCTATTAAAAACAAACGTCAAAGATAGCACTATTTCAACTTTTTGTTATTGTGATGCCGGTCATGATCACGCTTTGTTTTTAAATCTAACTTTTTGTCAAAAGCTTGTTGTAAATCTACTCCGGTCTGGTTGGCCAAGCAAAGTACAACAAAAAGCACATCGGCCAACTCTTCCCCTAAATCCTTGGATTTATCGGACTCCTTTTCACTTTGTTCCCCATATCTTCTGGAAATGATTCGTGCAACCTCCCCAACTTCCTCTGTAAGTTGTGCCATATTGGTAAGCTCATTAAAATAACGAACCCCGTGTTCCTTAATCCAATTATCTACGGCTTCTTGTGCATTTTTGATATTCATTATTCCCTGTTTTTTGTATCGATTATAATGGTGACAGGACCATCATTGAGAAGTTCCACTTTCATATCGGCCCCAAAGATACCCGTACCTACATTTTTACCCAGTTCTTTTTCCATGTGCTTAACAAAAGCTTCATAAATGGGTGTGGCAACTTCAGGTTTTGCGGCCTTAATATACGAAGGTCTATTTCCTTTTTTAGTGGAAGCGTGGAGTGTGAATTGGCTTACAACTATTATATCGCCAGCGATGTCCATGACTGATTTATTCATCACTCCATCCTCGTCATTAAAAACTCTAAGATTAAGCACCTTTCTAACCAACCAATCAATATCATCCATGGTATCCTCATCGCTAATTCCCAGCAGCAACAATAATCCACTTCCAATAGAAGAAATCAACTTTCCCTCTACCTTTACACTGGCCTTGGTTACCCGCTGAATTACAGTCCTCATTTCTTTTCCCCGTGTATATCCATTCTATAATTTTCTTCTTCCCCCGTTATCATTTGTAAATAGCTTCTATATCTGCTCCATGAAACTTTCCCTTTTTCCAAGGCATCCTTTACCGCACATTTAGGCTCATCCAGATGGATGCAGTTATTAAATTTACAATCTTGCTTCAATTCAAAAAGTTCCGGAAAATAATCCCCTATCTCCTCCCGTTCCATATCCACAATGCCAAACCCTTTTATTCCTGGAGTATCTATAATATGCGCATCAAAACTAAGATCAAACATTTCCGCAAAGGTTGTAGTATGCTGTCCTTGTAAGTGCTGTTGGGATATTTCAGCGGTTTTAATGCCCAGACCAGGCTCAATAGCATTGATCAACGTAGATTTTCCTACTCCGGAATGCCCTGAAAACATAGAGGTTTTCCCAATCATCATTTCCTTGATTTTGTCCACATTTTTACCTGTTTTTGCCGATATGCCTATACAGGTATAACCAATTTTTCGGTATAAGTCGGCGAGATATTTTATTTCGTCCGTTTCCTCATCGTTATAAGTGTCAATTTTATTGAAGACCAGAACGGTGGGCACTTCATAAGCCTCGGCAGTTACCAAAAATCTATCAATGAATATGGTATATGTGGTTGGATTGTTTAGGGTAATCAATAAAAAAACCTGATCTAGGTTGGCGGCGATGATATGTGTTTGCTTGGATAGGTTGACCGATTTACGAATAATGTAATTTTTACGGTCCTTGATGCCATGGATAACGCCGACATTTTCCTCGCCCTTGTCGTCCAACTCAAAAAGGACCTTGTCGCCTACAGCAATTGGATTGGTGCTTTTAATTCCCTTAATTCTAAATTTGCCCTTTATCCTGCATTCATAGAACGTTCCGTTCTTGGCCTTAACGGTATACCAGCTTCCCGTTGATTTATAAACTGTTCCTTCCATGCTTAACGTACCAAATACAAAGAAACAATAATACTTTTAGAAACAGAATAAAAGCATTGTTTTGAACATACCAAAATTTTGAAAATCAGTACTTTCCTAATTTGGACTTTTAAGCTACTTTTAAATTCATTTAATCAATCTTCTAAAACTAAAAAAATCATGAAAAGAGTTGTTAACATTCTATTTGTTACGGTACTTACGATGATAACCGCACAAGCCCAAGAATACAAAATTATCACAACCGTTGAATCCATTGTACCCAGTGGATTGGGAAGATCAAGAATTATCGATGCGAATGCAGACCGGGATTATAAAGAATTTTCATCGGTTCAAACAGCCGATGACAATACAAGGAACAAAGCTGATCGCTCCGATATTCGGGTGAAGGATTTTGAAGAGACAAAACTTCTTAATTTCTATAATATTGCTGGTATCCGGTTTCAAAATATTGCTGCCAACGATGCCCTGATTTCTTCTAAACTTACGGCCATGGCCGCCGAGGGATGGGAGCTCGTTTTTGTGACCAGTGGGGTTGAAGCTGACGCCGGGGAAAAGGACGGGCAGGGAATTTTCGTAACCCGCTTCGTATTCAAGAAGTAAATAAAATCCCGGTCAATGACCGGGATTTTATTTTATCCATTTACAATCTTTTCTTGGTGATTTATGGATTCTTGGTGAATTGCCTTGAACATTCTCAAGATAAATTCTTCGCTCAATCCTTTACTTTCCCCTTCCAAAATCATAGCGCCCAGAATTTGGTTCCATCGGTTGGACTGCAGTACAGCAACGTTTTTTTCCTTTTTCAGTGCCCCAATACTATCGGAAATTTTCATTCTTTTACCCAAGGTTTCTATCAATTGATTGTCGATGACATCGATCTGTGCCCTAAGGTTGCTCAATTTAGAGTTGTATTCCGCTTCAGGATCGGTTTCCTTTCTAATCTTTAAGTCTTTCATAATCTGAACCAATCTTTGTGGTGTCACTTGTTGTGCGGCATCACTCCAGGCATTGTCTGGATCGTGATGTGTCTCAATCATCAAACCGTCAAAATTTAGATCAAGAGCTGTCTGTGATACATCAAAGATCATATCCCTTCTACCCGTAATGTGCGATGGGTCATTGATCAATGGCAAGTCAGGAAATTTGTTCTGGAACTCAATGGCCATTTGCCATTCTGGAATGTTCCTATACTTTGTTTTTTCATAGGTGGAGAAACCACGGTGAATGGCACCAAGCTTTTTAACCCCTGCGGTGTACAGCCTTTCTATTCCACCCAACCAAAGGGCTAAATCTGGGTTTACCGGGTTCTTGACCAAAACTATTTTATCGGTTCCTTCCAAAGCATCCGCCAATTCCTGCATAATGAACGGACTTACAGTAGAACGGGCACCTACCCACAACAAATCAACATCATATTCCAAAGCCAACTCTACATGGGCCCTGTTGGCCACTTCTGTAGCGGTTTTCAAACCGGTCTCCTCACGGACCTTTTGTAGCCACTTAAGTCCCAAGGCACCTACACCCTCAAAATTACCCGGTCGGGTTCTTGGCTTCCAGATACCGGCACGATAATAATTAACATCGGTATCCTTTAATTCATGTGCAATCCTTAACACTTGTTCTTCTGTTTCTGCACTACAAGGTCCTGCAATGACCAGTGGGTGGTCCAACTTCATATCGTCTAACCAGGATCTCATTTCTTTCTTGTTCTCCATTACTTCTTATTTAGCGGTATTCCCTTTAATATTGATTTTATTTTATTCGTATTGTTCATCTCTTTGTAGATACCCTCAAAATCATCGGCCAATAAAAGCTCCCTGAAATCCGTAAGATTCTGTATATATTCGTTTAGGGTGTCTATTACGTTCTCCTTGTTCTGTTCAAAAATAGGTGTCCACATGGCCGGAGAACTCTTGGCCAAACGCACGGTACTTTCAAATCCACTGCCTGCCATGTCAAAAATAT
>JAUIGC010000170.1 GCA_030429835.1 Bacteroidia bacterium | reverse complement strand
AACAAAAGTGAATGCTGCCGTATGGAGATATCATCCAACAAGGCATGAATTTGAGGTGTTTTCCCATGGTACAAGCAATCCTTGGGGAATTGATTTTAATGATTACGGTCACCCCTTTATTACGGTATGTGTTATTCCTCATATGTATCACGTTATTCAAGGTGCAAGGTACGAGCGCCAAGGGGGCGAGCATTTTAACCCATATACCTATGATGATATAAAAACTATTGCCGATCATAGGCATTATTTAGGTGATCGGGGCCCTCATGCCGGTAACTTTAGGTCGGCCGCTGCAGGCGGTGGTCATGCCCATGCAGGCGCAATGATTTATTTAGGGGGAGATACTTGGCCAGAGGAATATCGCAATACCATATTCATGAACAATATTAACGGAGCCATTATGAACAACGACCAGCTTACAAGGGAAGGTTCGGGTTACGTGGCATCGCATAGAAAGGATTTTATAATCATGAACGACTCTTGGTCGCAGTGGCTGAATTTTAAATATGATGCCAGTGGATCCGTATATGTAATCGATTGGTACGACCAGAATCAATGTCATAGCCCAAATCCTGATGTTCATGACAAAACTTTGGGACGTATCTTTAAAATTTCCCACCAAAACGATACATGGGTTCAAGAAGATTTATACAAGGCTTCGGATATGGAACTGGTAAATTTTCAGTTACATAGTAATGATTGGTACGTTCGCAAAGCAAGGACTATTTTGCAGGAGCGTGGAGGCAATACGGAAGTCCATACGGCACTAAAGGAAATTATTAATGGAAATCCCGATATTACCAAAAGGTTAAGGGCACTTTGGACACTTCATGTAACCAATGGTTTGGATGAAAATTACGTAAATGAACTTTTGGGTGATCAGGATGAATATATGAGAAGTTGGGCGATACAACTTGCCATGGAGGACAAAAAAGTTTCGGATAAAACATTAGGAATTTTTGTCAATATGGCAAAAAAAGATACATCCCCCTTGGTGAGATTGTACCTTGCATCAGCATTGCAACGTTTGGAAGAATCCAAGCGCTGGAAGGTTTTGGGAGCATTGCTACAACGTGAAGAGGATGTAGACGATCACAATCTTCCTTTGATGCTTTGGTATGCCGCGGAACCCATGACAGAGTTAGATGCGGACAGGATGCTTGATTTGGCTGAAAAATCCAAATTCAGTACGATACTGGAATATACCCTTAGAAAGATTGCCTCCGATAAGAGTGTTACATCAAAAAGTATATTGACAAAATTTAAAAACAAAAGTTCGGAAAAGGCCATAGTGTATGGTAGTATAATCGATTCCCTATTGACCGAATAATATCTAAAAAGAGTATTAAAAGATGAAAAAAGTAACGTTTGCCATGCTACAATTCGGGTTGTTTTGTATGATAACTACGAGTTCCCTATTTGGACAGAATGTTGAAGAGGGTAATTTCAAGAAAACGGTATTGACACGGGATTTTATTTCCGAGGGTGTGGCGGTTGCCGACTTGAATAAAGATGGCCTATTGGATATCATCGCCGGTTATTATTGGTTTAAGGCACCAAGTTGGGAAAAACATGAATTGGCACCTTCAAGAGTGTTTGATCCCTATGAAGAGTATAGTGAGTCGTTTCTAAATTTGGGAATGGATGTAAATTTGGATGGATGGGATGATGTGGTTATTATTGATTATCCGGGAAAGGCGGGTTTTTGGTTTGAAAACCCCAAGCAAGAAAATCAGAAGTGGGAGAAACACATGATTGCCGATTCCATGGGTATAGCGAATGAATCACCCGGTTTTGTGGACATAGATGGCGATGGTCGCTTGGATATCTTATGTGGAGATGTAGAAAAAAAACAAATTGTATGGCTGCAAGCACCCTTGAAAAGTGGAGAAAAAGAGTGGAAAAGACATGCATTAAGTGTTGAAAATGTTCCTGGAACGGACAGATATTCTCATGGAATAGGATATGGGGACGTGAATAAAGACGGTATAAAAGATGTAGTAATTGCAGATGGTTGGTTTGAAGGAAAAAAAGATAAATCATCCGGGGACTGGAAATTTCATAAAACAAGCTTGGGGGAACCTTGTTCCCATATGCAGGTATTGGATGTAAACGGCGATGGCCAACAGGATGTCGTAAGTGCATCGGCCCATAAATTGGGAATCTGGTGGCATGAGCAACTTCAGGACGGCAGCTTTAATACTCATTTGATGAGCGAAACTACCGCCCAGACACATTCTTCTATAATGGCCGACCTTAATGGTGATGGTAAGGAAGATTATATTACAGGCAAGCGTTTTTTGGCGCACAACGGTAGGGATGAAGGAGATGCCGATACTCCATACCTGTTATGGTTTGAGTTTACCCCGGGAATTGCGCCATACTTTAAGGAGCATATTTTGGACGATGATTCCGGGGCCGGACTTAACATTGTAGCTCGGGATGTTAACGGCAATGGAAAAGCGGATATAGTAATATCTAACAAAAATGGGGTATTCCTATTTGAGAACAGGATTTCTGCGGAATAGCAATAGTATTGTCTTTCAATATTATCTTTTTGTAACTCTAACTCCAAGAGACACTTGCCAAGAAGAGCCCACTAGTTCTTTCTAGGCATCTTCACGCCTTCTGAATCTCATAATTAATTTTATTTAGATTTATTACAAATAACCTTGTGTTTTTTTAAAAGTTGTATTAGGTTTGCAACTCTATTTAAAACAAGTCTAAATAAACTTAAATAAAATCAGATGAGGAAATTTACATATTCATTAATGCTCTTTACAGGTATTTTTTTTATCTCTTGTAGCTCGGATGACGACGGTATAGATATAACAACCTGTGCAGATGGTGTTATGAACGGAGATGAAACGGGAGTTGATTGCGGAGGTAGTTGTGCACCCTGTGAAACAGCAATTGAAAACCCAACAAATTATGTTTTTACTAGGGACGGTCAAAATACGGTAAGCTTTGATGGTCAAACAACCCGAATTAAAATGGGGCAGGAACTACTTTCCAACTTTAATGTTCCAACTAATTCATTGCAAAAGTTAACAGGTATGTTCGCCCATGAGGAAGGCGCGGACGACTTTGAGGATGCCTCCTTAAATGCTTCTGATAAAAGTTTACGGAGTAAGGTTGCAGCTTCGGCAGATTATTTTTCTACCAATGCTACGGATCAAGCTTTGATTAGAACAACGGTGGATGGCTTCATTAGTGCACAGGTTAACGAGGTATATCCAAATTGGGAAGTAGCCGCTGCACCAGGTACGGCAGGACAAATAGCGGATGGGGAGCGAACTAGGTATGTAAGTGGTCAAGGTTTGGAATACAACCAGCTATTTGCCAAATCATTGATCGGTAGTTTAATGGCGGACCAGATGTTGAACAATTACTTAAGTACATCGGTTTTGGACGAGGGTGAAAATATTGATAACAATGACGAGGGAGTTGTAGAAAAAGGTAAACCCTACACCACGATGGAGCATAAATGGGATGAAGCTTATGGATACGCTTACGGTCTAAATGCGGATCCCTCTGATCCGAATGCAGATTTAGGAGCTGACAGTTTCTTGAACGAGTACATTGAAAGAGCAGATTCCGATGATGATTTTTCTGGAATCGCGGATGAATTATTCCAAGCCTTTAAGCTTGGTCGTGCGGCTATCGTCTCCAAAAAATATGATGTAAGGGATGAACAGGCCAATATCATTAGGGAGAATATTTCAAAAGTAATCGCCATACGGGCTATTCATTACCTGCAAGGAGGTAAAACAAAATTATCCTTGGAAACTCCCAATTATGGTGGAGCTTTTCACTCCCTTTCAGAAGCCTATGGTTTTATCTATAGTCTTCAATTTACTAGGAAGCCAAATAAAGCGGAGCCTTATTTTTCAAAATCGGAAACTGAAGCTTTTTTGACCAGTCTTTTGGGAGATGGTGAAAATGGACTTTGGGATGTAACCCCAGATACATTGGATACAATTTCTGAGACAATCGCCTCTAGGTTTGACTTTACGGTAGCACAGGCCGCAGAATAAAAAGAAATAAGTTTAATTCAGTTTTTCAATACTTAAGATTATAGATAAAAGTTATGATGAAAAAATTCTTTGGTATAATATGTATCCTTGCCATAATAGGGGCATGCTCGGATGATAGCATAGTAGAGGGAGAACCAAACCCATCGCCTGGAGAAGGGGAGATGTTTGAAAGAAGTAGTATGCTCGTTAATTGGGCGGACAATATAATTATACCCTCCTATACCGAATTATCTTCGGATTTGGTAACCTTAAAAGCTTCTTTGGAGGCCTACCAATCCGATGTGAATGAAACTAACCTCATTGAATTGCGCTCATCATGGATTGCGGCATATATAACTTGGCAGCATGTGGCCATGTTTGAAATTGGTCCGGCTGAAAGTGTTGGTTACCAATTGAACATGAATATCTATCCTACGGATAGCGAAAAGATAGAAAGTTTTATCATCAATGATAATTATGATCTTTCACTTTCCTCCAATAGGGATGCAAAAGGTTTCCCTGCCTTGGATTATCTTATTAATGGCCTGGGGGAAAATGATGCTGCCATTGTTACTCGCTACAATGGCACGGAAAAAGAAGCACTTTTCGCTTATTTAAATTCCGTAGTAGATGACATGGTAAATCTTACTGATGGTGTTTTAAGCGAATGGACAGGCGGTTATAGGGATACCTTCGTCGCCAATGACGGTGCATCTGCAACAGCTTCTGTGGATAGGTTGGTCAACGATTATATTTTCTATTTTGAAAAATATCTAAGAGCGGGTAAAATGGGTATACCTCTTGGGGTATTTTCGGGTAGCCCTTTGCCTCAAAATGTGGAGGCCTATTATAAAGGCGATATTTCCAAACCCTTGTTTTTGGAAGGACTAAATGCTGTTCAAAATTTTTTTAACGGTAAATCTTTTGGTTCCAATGGGAACGGTGAAAGCTTGGCCACTTATCTGAACGAATTAAATTCAGTTAAAAACGGAGAGGACCTAGCCCTATTGATCAACGAACAGTTTGATTTGGCCAGGGAGGCTGTTTTGGGTCTGTCGACATTTAGAGGTGAGATTGAGAATAATAATCCCCCGACCGATATGTTGTTAGCTTATGATGAGGTCCAGAGAGTGGTTCCTTTGTTAAAGGTGGATATGGTTTCTGCCATGAGTATCAGTATCGATTTTGTGGACGCAGACGGTGACTAATGGGATTGATTATTGAGAAATATATTAAAGCTCCTATGGAGGCCGCCCCTTTGGCGGTCTTTCGTATTTTTTTTGGTTTCATGATGCTTTTTAGTATCATAAGATTTTGGGCCAATGGATGGATCGGTAAACTGTACATCCAACCCAAATTCTTTTTTTCCTATTATGGTTTTGATTGGGTTAAACCACTGGGCAATTACACTTATGGTATTTTCTTTATTTGTGGGTTGGCCGCTTTATTTGTAGCCCTAGGTTATCGTTATAGAATATCGATCGTAATTTTCTTCCTAAGCTTTACCTATATAGAGCTAATGGACAAGACTACCTATTTGAACCATTATTATTTCATCAGTATACTCAGTTTTCTTATGATTTTTTTACCGGCGAACACCTATTTTTCGGTAGATGCTTGGAGAAATAGGACTAAGGCCTTTCAATATATACCGGCATGGTCGGTAAATAGCATAAAATTACTCTTAGGCATTGTCTACTTTTATGCCGGTCTTGCCAAGCTGAATTCGGATTGGTTGCTCAAGGCCATGCCCTTAAAAATATGGTTGCCATCAAAATTTGATATACCGTATATAGGGGGTTTGTTGGGGCAGGAATGGGTACAATATGCGTTCAGTTGGTCCGGGGCTTTATACGATTTGGCCATACCGTTTTTACTATTGTTGAAAAGGACCCGCCCTTATGCATTTTTATTGGTCATTATCTTTCATGTGCTTACACGGGTTTTGTTTCCCATCGGTATGTTTCCCTACATCATGATTGTGTCAGCACTTATATTTTTCGATGTGGATGTTCACCAAAGAATCCTCAACGGAGTAACAAAAATTTTCAAAATTGACGTAGGTCGTTTTAAAAATAATATGGCATTCAAGTACCGATCACCATTGAGGAGAAAACTTGTTTTGGGGGTAATTTCAATCTTCTTCATAATTCAATTGATATTTCCTTTTAGATATCTTCTTTATCCCGGGGAACTTTTTTGGACCGAGGAAGGGTACAGGTTTTCATGGAGAGTTATGCTAATGGAGAAGACAGGCTACGCACAGTTTAAGATTGTCAATGGGGACACAGGACGCTGGTTCTATGTGGACAACTCCGATTTTTTGACCCCTTTTCAGGAAAAACAAATGGCATTTCAACCGGATTTTATTTTGGAATATGGCCATTTCTTAAAAAATCATTTTGAGAAGGATGGCCATAAGTCGGTTGAGGTTTATGTGGATTGTAAGGTGAGTCTCAATGGAAGGTTAAGTACGCAATTCATAGACCCCAAGATAGATTTGACAAGT
>JAUIGC010000169.1 GCA_030429835.1 Bacteroidia bacterium | reverse complement strand
GATCAGGGTATACGAAACTTAAATGGAGTAGTATGGTACCGTAAGGAAATTAAGCTGCCCAAATCGATGGCGGGAAAAGCCTCCCGCATTTTTTTAGGTAGAATAGTTGATGCCGATATGTTGTATATCAATGGCCATCAAATAGGGAAAACCACCTATCAGTATCCACAACGACGTTATACGGTTCCAGAAAATATTTTAAAATCGGGCAAAAACGTCTTTGTTATAAAAGTGACCAATTATAATGGAAAGGGTGGGTTTGTTCCTGATAAGCCCTATTATCTTTTTAACGAAACGGACACCGTCGATTTAAAAGGGTATTGGGAGTATAAAGTAGGCGAAGTTTTTAAACCACAAGAACAGTCGACTGCAGCAACCGGACCTATAAATGCCCAAAACGAACCTACGGCACTTTTTAATGCCATGGTGGCACCGTACACCCAGCTTTCCTTAAAGGGTATACTTTGGTACCAAGGTGAAAGTAATTCCCGTAATCCAGGACAATACGATGACCTGCTGCGCACTTTAATTACAGATTGGCGCACCAAATTTAATGAACCCAATCTACCTTTCATCTATGCACAGTTACCCAATTTTATGGAAGTGAACTATCTACCCGAAGAAAGTGATTGGGCCAAACTTAGACAATCACAGTTAGCTGCATTGTCTATTCCAAATACGGCCATGACCGTAAATATAGATTTGGGGGAATGGAACGATATTCACCCAGATAACAAAAAAGACGTTGGCGAACGCCTGGCCCTTGCCGCCTTGAAATTGGCTTATGATGAAGACATTGTTTATTCAGGTCCCATTTATAAAGACCACGAGATTACAAACGGTAAAATAACCATATCCTTTAATCACGTTGGAAGCGGTCTTGTTGCTAACGATGGAGAACCGCTTAGCGAATTTGCCATTGCGGGTGGAGATAGAAATTTTGTTTGGGCCAAAGCAAGGATAGTAAACGATAAAATCGTTGTTTGGAACGATAAAATTAAGGACCCCAAATATGTCCGATATGCATGGGCGGATAATCCAGACAATCCAAACCTATATAACAAAGAGGGTTTGCCCGCCTCCCCTTTTGAATCTAAACACTAAGGAAATAGTGGTTTCTTTGGAATCACCGAACTTTTACTGAACACCTTTAGGCTGTCATTTTGAAGACCTATTATAAATAGTTCAACACCTTCCTTCGTTTCTAAGTTTAGGATAGATCGCGCTTCTCCAGGAACTGCGAAACCACTTTGACCGATAGATAAGCTGTTAAAATTACCCTTCCCTAAATTCAAGAGCACGTTACCGTTACCAGCGTCATAGTGACCGGTTAGAACTTCCGTATCGTTAAAATTACCCACGGCCAATACATCCAGTCTATTATCGCCATTCAGATCGGTAATCTTAAAATCAAAAACGGGAGACCATTGCACATCTTGTGGTAAGGGTATGCTTTTAAAACTTCCATTACCAAGATTTTCAATATATACCGAAGAAAGTTGGTAGGCCTTAAATGTACCCTGTTTGTCGATTTTATCTTTATCAAAAAGTTCGGAGAACGTCTTTTTTCCATAGCCCTTGTAATTATTTGTCATTTTTCGGATCATGGGAAGTTGCTTCATCAAGGTACCCCTAGGATGAACAATGTACTCCTTATTTTGAACGAAGTACGTCATTATAGGCTCTATAGAGCCATTATTGTCAAAATCCTTGGCATACAACCCCAAAGGCTCTTTAGTACTAGCTTTAAAGGGATTATTCAATCCCCAGTTGCCTGCTACAAAATCAGTATCCCCATCGCCATCAAAATCAGCCGCCTTTATACAGTTCCACCAACCATTGGTATTCACCAGCCCATTCTTACTCCTGTCCAGTTCAAAACGGCCTTCCTTATTTAAAAATATCTGAACGGGATTCCATTCCCCAACAAGCATTAGGTCTATCCATCCGTCATTATTGACATCACTAGCCGTGCCGTCTGTTATCATTCCAGGAAAGCGCAGCTCAGGCGCAATTTTATCAGTAATATCTTTAAAATTGCCGTTACTGTTTTCTAGGATATATGACCTGGGGGAAAAGGGAAAATTCTTTGGATCTAGACGCCCACCTACAAATAAATCCATATCACCATCTTTATCCATGTCGATTGGAACTACAGTATTGGTAGGATATGCTATTTCAGGAAGGGCATCTAAACTTCTTTCAAAATGGCCAAGACCATCGTTTAGATAGAGCTGATCTTGATACAACTGTGGTTTAGCAAAATTTTCGGAACTACCATTGGCAATATATAAATCCAAATCCCCATCATTGTCCACATCAAAAAAGCATGCGCCTGAATTTTCCGGTAGAATCTCTTCTTTTGAAATTTGAAATCGCTGTGCTGTAAAACCATCAGATTTGTTTTGAATATAAATAATTGCTTCGTTGTTCGCTGTACCACCCACAAAAAAATCGTTCAAACCATCTCCATCAACATCGCCGGATTCAAGTACTGGACCGGGTTTGCTATATCCCCGAAAATTCAACGGCCATTTTTTAAAATCATCAAAGAGGCTTTCTTGATGAACATAGTTGACGCCCTTTAAGAAAGTTTGGTAGAACATCGGTTCGCCCTTTACGTTTTTTGGAACATTTTTGCTATCCAAAATTTGTTTTTTTGGACTGAGCACTTGATTGACTTTCACATTTTTGTAAAGAGAAACCGTTTGGTCTGGCCAAAGTATTTTTAGCGAATCCGCGGAAGTTTCAGGACCCATACCAAAATGTAAATAAGGCTCAAATGAGGACAAATAGCCTTTCTGAGGGTAATATTCACCATATTTTACACCGGAACTAGAATAAACCCAGACTTTTGCTCCCAAGAATTCGGCATTTGGTTCCATGGCTATTCTGAGATAGTTTGTATTTTGCCCACTTGAACCATTGAGTTTATTTTCAAAAAATAAGGCTTCCTCGTTAATATTATTGACCACTAGGTCCAAGTCCCCATCCTGATCAAAATCGGCATAGGCGGCCCCATTGGAATATGACGGTATTGAAAGACCATAATTAAGGGTTTCATCGGTAAAGGAATTGGAACCATTGTTTCTAAAGAAAAAATTGGATTTTTTCATACCTTTCATCGTATTCAATTGTTCCTTGAGCCTTGCCTCTCGGTCCGCTATGGAGCCAAAGGTGTTCATGGAATTGTAGAAATCCACAAAATCCATATCTGTAATATCCTTTCGGTAACCGTTGGTAATATAGATATCCCGTAAACCATCATTGTCAAAATCTGCAATGAGGGGAGACCAAGACCAGTCTGTCTGTGCTACACCTGCGGAGTAGCCTATGTCACTAAATCCTGTTTCATCTGTATTTAGCTGAAGAACATTTCTTACATACTGAGGTTGGTAGCCCACGTTTACGGAAGTATTAAAGCGATCAAAAGGAATATCCGCAAACATTGTTTTTTTCCTCAAATTGTCATCGGGAAGCATATCAAGGATCAGTAAATCCTGCGCACCATCGTTATTGATATCGGCTACATCCATTCCCATACTATTATGGCTTTGATGCTTGAAATAGGAATTTATTTTATTTGTAAACGTACCATTCCCATTATTGACATAAAGTAAGTCGTTGGATATAAAATCATTCGCCACATAAATATCTGGATATTGGTCATTATTTATATCTAATACGGCGACCCCTAAGCTCCAACCTTCAATACTTATTCCTGCTTCTTTGGAGACATCCTCAAACCATGGTATCCCGCTTTCACTTACCCCCGAATTTCTATAGAGCTTGTCCGTACTTTTTCCTTTACCATCCTCTCGTTGACCAAATGGATTATTCTTTGGATATTCCTCTTTGGAATTATTGGCCAAAAAAAGATCCAAATCACCATCACGATCATAATCCAACCAAACGGCTTGCATAGTATAGGATAAATCGGCCAGATTCATTTCTTTTGATAGGTTTCTGAATTGTACATTGCCTTTTTCGTCCGTATCATTAATAAAAAAGTAGTTTTCAGAATTATTCAAAGAAAGGTCGTGAGCGGTTGAAATATGTATGTCCGGCTTTCCATCGTTATTTATATCCATTATGGAAACACCAGTACACCAGGCATTGGTTTTAATACCAGAAGATTCCGTAATATCCTTAAATTTAAGATTGCCAAGATTAAGATAAATACGACTGTTCACCATATTGCCCGTAAAAAAAACATCAGGTAGACCATCTGAATTGAAATCACCTATACCCACACCTCCACCATTATACAGGTACTCGTAATCAAGAATATTCAATGTTTCGTTTTCTGTAATCGTATTGCTGAAAGTGAGTCCGGAATGCTCACTCGAAACCATTTCAAACATGGTTTTAGGGGACTTTTTGGTGTCGCAGCCTAGAAATAATAAAAATGACACAATACCGATAATCTTTCGCATACAGAAATGTACTAAATATAATGTTTAATGATAAAAAGAAAGGTGCCAAAACCTACAGGGGATTGGCACCAATTCAAACTAACTCAATCTAACTCAATTATTTTTAAATTCTAGTATCCAGGGTTTTGATCGGCCTCCGATAAATTGGAGTTGTTATCTATTTCACTTTGAGGTATTGGGAGTAATTCCAATTTTGGACTGTAGTGGGCAATGGGTTCAGTAGCCAATTTGCCTTCTTTTCTCCATCTCAATATATCCCTGTTCCTAATTTGTTCAGAACTTAATTCTACCCTTTTTTCATGAATTATAGCTTCCATAACCTCTGTAGGATTGCTTACGGGAAAATTAGCTGTAGGGTAAGGAGGCATATCAACACTGGGCCTACTTCTAACTTGGTTCAATAAGGATATTGCCCTAGAAGAGTTCCCTAATTCCAATTCGCATTCAGCCAAATTGATAAGCACTTCCGCATAGCGAATAACCCTCATATTGATTCCTCCAGTCAGGAATCCTCCGGGGTCGGTTTTGTACATTAGCGAATACTTTCTCCAGCTTATTTTGGTGGTAACGCCCTCAAAAGTGGTTTCTTCGCCCTGAACATCGGTCAAAACACTTTCACCATTATTAAATGTGTCTCCCAAGGTATAAAAGCTCTTTGCAAAACGAGGATCATCTTTGGCATCACCCTTGGAGGTGCGCTCAAACTCATTTAAAAGTCCTTCAGATGGTATTAAGTTTCTCCATCCTACCGCAGAATATTCTTGTGTTCTCACGCTTTGTTCGTTTCCTACGTCGTCACCGGTACCATTCCAGTTAAAACCTCCAACATTGGCGTAACCAATTTCTGCGATAGACTCGCTGTTATATTCATTTTCTTCCTGAAAGTTATCATCGTATTCATCTACCAAGGCGTACTCACCTGAGTTCACAATGGCTTCAAAAGCATTTTTAGCGCCTGCATAATCCCCTGTAAACATTAAGGCCCGCCCTAGCATGGCCTGAGCTGTACCTTTTGAAAACCTTCCTACTTGCTCCGTATTCGAAGCTAAAGGCAGTCCTGAAGCGGCATCCTGAAGATCCTGAATAGCTTGTGCCAAAACATCTTCTTGGGACGATTTTGGAGCGCTATCCTCAAAAGTGGAGGCATAAGTAGTATAAATGGGAACACCTCCCCACAAACTTCCTAATTCAAAATAAGCCCAACCCCTCATTAGTTTTGCCTCTGCTATTAGAGCCGTTCTCAGACCTTCACTTATATCCTCTACCCCTGGACCTTGCTCGATGACAATATTGGACCTTAAAATAACGGCATATAATCCAGTCCACACATCTCTGGCCACTGAATTACCGGGATCATTTGTACCGATCAATAACTGGTTTCTCGGTGTCTCTAGCTGACCTCCGCCTGCTTTGTTATCATCACCCCTTAAGTCGTGAAGAAAGAAATATTCCCTAGCGTACAATTGAAGACTCTGCCAAGACGCATATATGGAATAGACTCCATTTCTTAGTTCATTCCCGTTTTTATAATAGGTAGCTACGACCACTTGGTTCGGGTTAGTTACATCCAAATCTTCTCTACCACATGACAGGGTAAAGAGAAATGCCGCAACTACAGCACTAATTAGTTTAAAATTTTTCATGTTTTTCATTTTACTTTCTTTTTTAACAATTTTTAGAATCCTAGTTCCAATCCTATTAGAATAGTTCGAGGTCTTGGATATTGACCATAATCTACACCTTGGATGTTAAGGTTATTGTTTCTTGCACCGATTTCAGGGTCGTATCCTTGATATTTTGTAAAGGTCAAGAGATTATTTCCTGAAAGATAGACGTTAAAATTGCTGAGTCCAGACAAACCTTTATCCAACCAGTCCTGTGGAAACCTGTAACCTATTTTTAGGTTTTGTAGACGTAAAAAGGAAGCATCCTCTACAAAACGATCAGAAGTTCGAGTATTCTGATTAGGATCTCCGTTTACCATTCTTGGAATGTTAGTATCCGTGTTTGATGGAGTCCAGGCATTAAGTACTTGAGTACCGTGATTGAACAACCTCAACCCTCCTTCTGTATAAACCCGGGTAGCATTATAAACGTCATTGCCTTGGTTACCATACCAAT
>JAUIGC010000168.1 GCA_030429835.1 Bacteroidia bacterium | reverse complement strand
TAAAACCGAGCCCTGCATATGCTGGGTCTTGGGGAAGTCCGCTTTCAGCAAACTCCAAGGACATAAAAGCAACCGATGCTTTTGAAGGAGTAAACCCTGCAAATGGAATGGTACTTTATTATGAATTACCCAAATTGGGGGATTCTACCAAGGTTACTATGAAAATCAAGGATTCAAAGGGTAAATTAGTACGAAGCTTTAGTTCTGAGAAGGACAAGGACTATATACCACATAATGGAGGAGGAGCTCCTCCGGCACCTGTTCTACCCAAAGAGCAAGGATTAAACCGTTTCGTTTGGAACATGGGCCATGCCATTGTTCCAGGGATACCTGGAGTGTATATAGAAGCCAGCTTTAGGGGACATAAGGCTATCCCGGGCAAATATACTTTAGAACTTACCGTAGGGGAGGAAACAGTAAGCACACAAGGAGAAATCAAAGCCATTCCAACCATTGAGATGAAACCCGGTCAGTTTGAGGAGTATGACGAATTGATGGGCGAAATGGAGCAAAAGATTACCGAGATGCATACCATGGTCAATTCACTCTACAAAGTACAAGAGGAACTAAAAGAAGTACTTGCAGGTTTGGAAGATGAAACCTTAAAAGCCGAGGGTCAAGCACTTTTGGATAAAATGAAGGCTTGGGACGAGGATATGGTACAAAGAAAGTCACAGGCCTATGACGACGTGGAAAATTTCCCTAATAAGTTTACGGCAGAATATCTATTTCTCTTGAATCAGACTAGTGGAAGCATTCCGAGGGTAAACAAATCAAATTTGGATCGTAAAAAGGAACTGGATCAACAGTGGATTCCTTTAAAGGCCAGAGGTGAGGCATTGATCAAAACGGATATACCTACCTACAATAGGGCACTTTGGGAATCGGGAATTGGGGCACTTCGCTTATAAGTTGTTGGTCATTGAATTCCAATAACATGTAATTGCTAACTTTGGCCTTTAAATCCTAGAAGCATAGCTGCATGACAGATTATTATAATTATATAAAGGCCTTGCATCTCATTTTTGTAATCACATGGTTTGCAGGGCTTTTTTATATACCAAGATTATTCATTTATCATATTGAGGCCCAAGAAAAACCATCTCCCGAAAAGGAAATCCTAAGCAAACAATTTAAATTGATGGAAAAAAGGCTTTGGTACATCATTACCTGGCCTTCTGCTATACTTGCTACCCTATTTGCAGTTTGGCTCTTGATTTTAGCCCCATATTGGCTTCAACAACCATGGATGCATATTAAATTGGGTTTTGTAGTGTTACTTATAGCCTACCATATTAAAAACCATCTTATTTTTAAAAAGTTTCAGATTGACAATATTCGGTATAGCTCCAACTATATGCGCATCTGGAACGAAGGGGCTACGCTCATCCTATTTTCGGTTGTTTTTTTGGTGATATTAAAAGGCACATTTAATTGGATTTTTGGGGTGGTAGGTATTGTCGTTCTTGGTATATTGTTGATGCTGGGCATAAAACTTTATAAAAGTATTAGGAACAAAAACCCGGAAGCGTAAGACCCCTCAATTTAATCTTTCTTTTCGAATTTTAATTTGAATCTCGCACTAGCTCCCGCTTTGGTGCGATATTTGCTAACTTTGGGAAAAGACCCAACCCTTGCTCAGAAGATTTTCTTTACGGTCACGGATTTTCGTATCAATGATTTTATTGGTACTTATTGCCTCTGTATTAATACTAGGGGTAACCATCTATCAGTTTAGGGAAATCAACAATGACTACCACCAAAATAGGATGGAACGTAAGGAAGAACAGATACGGCAAAGTATTGATTTGGCCATTCAAAAAACCACCTACCCCGTAACTACAGAAAACTTGGGGCTTATTTTTAAGGACGAAATATATGAGATTGCGGTAGTTCAGAACATGAATTTCAATATCTATACCTTGGATGGGCAATTGATAAAAAGTTCCCGTCCAAAATTGGAAAACGATCCTATTTCCCTATGTTTGGATTCTGAGGTTCTCAACCAGTTGGATGCCAGTGTGGACAAAAGGTATGTAGAAAAGAATTCTGCCGCTGGAGATCAGTATCAAGCTTCGTATACCTATATTTCGGATCGACAGTTTAAGCCCATAGGTATACTCAATCTTCCCTATTTTGAGGACAATTCGTTTAACGATAAGGAACTTTACGAGTTTTTGGCACGGTTAGGAGGGGTGTATTTTTTGATGCTTCTTACGGCCATAGCCTTGGCTTTCATCATATCCAAATACATTACAAGATCCTTGGAAACCATTAGCGATATGATGGAGCGCACGGATTTGACCAGAAGAAACGAAAAGATTCATCTGGAAAGACCGGGAGAGGAAATAGAAAAATTGATTTCCTCTTACAATGCCATGATCGATGAGTTAAGTCTTAGTGCCGCAAAATTGGCGAAGAGCGAAAGGGAACAAGCCTGGAGGGAAATGGCAAAGCAGGTGGCCCATGAAATAAAAAACCCTTTGACACCCATGAGATTGAGTGTTCAAAGTTTCCAACGAAAGTTTGATCCTAACGATCCGGAAATAACTGAGAAAGTAGCTGAATATTCCAAGACCCTCATTCAACAGATAGATACCATGAGCAGTATCGCATCCGCTTTTTCAAGTTTTGCGGAGATGCCGGCACAACAGAACGAAACCCTCAATGTCGTTAAAATTGTAAAATTGGCCTTGGATATTTTCAATGAGGATTACATCCATTTTATTGCTGATCAAGAAGAGATTATAGCCAAATTGGATCGTACCCAATTGATTAGGGTGGTTACGAATTTGGTCAAGAACGCCATCCAGGCCATTCCAGAGGGCAACCCCTCACCAAGAATTTTGGTTTCGGTGGCCTTGGATGGTGATATGGTAAAGATTTCTGTTGCGGACAATGGGATAGGAATCGAAAAGGAAGTGGAGGATAAGATTTTCGAGCCCAAATTTACCACAAAAACTAGTGGAATGGGACTGGGACTGGGAATGGTCAAGAATATTGTGGAAACCTACAAAGGAACCATTAATTTTACTTCACAACCCGGTAAAGGAACCGTCTTTTGTGTAAAATTTCCTAGAGTAGGAAGCATGGTAACAATAAAATAGAAAACAAAATGTCATATCAGAATATTCTTTTTGAGCTGGATGAATCCATAGCAACGGTAACCATCAATAGGCCCCAAAAACTCAATGCCCTCAATAGGGAAACCATCCAAGAATTACATGATGTTGTTTCAGAACTTGAAGAGGATTACAATGTTAAAGTAATCATCATAACAGGAAGTGGGGAAAAAGCCTTTGTTGCAGGGGCCGATATTTCCGAATTTGCCAATTTCTCGGTCAAAAAGGGTAAAAAATTGGCCGCTAAGGGTCAGGAATTATTGTTCAACTTTATAGAAAATTTGTCCAAGCCCGTCATTGCCGCTGTTAACGGTTTTGCGTTGGGTGGCGGATTGGAACTGGCCATGGCCTGCCATTTTAGGGTTGCCAGTGAAAACGCCAAAATGGGGCTTCCCGAGGTCTCTTTAGGGGTTATTCCCGGTTATGGTGGTACACAGCGCCTTCCGCAATTAGTAGGTAAGGGAAGGGCTATGGAAATGATTATGACCGCAGGTATGATTTCTGCCGATCAGGCCATGAACTATGGGTTGGTCAACCATGTGGTTCCTATGGAGGAATTGTTGCCCCTCTGTAAAAAATTGGCGCAAAAAATAGGCAACAACTCCACTGTGGCCATATCCTATGCAATAAAAGCGGTAAATGCGGGTTTTATGAATACTGTTAACGGCTACGAGCAGGAAATCGAAGCTTTTGGTGAATGTTTTGGAACGGACGATTTTGCCGAAGGTACAACCGCATTCATGGAAAAGAGAAAAGCAGATTTCCCGGGTTCGTAGATAATACCGAACCAAACATGTTAAGAAAATTTTTCCTGTCGCTATTTTTGGCAACTATCAGTATTTCCTTTGCCCAGCAAAATGATGTTGCTTACAACATTGGTGAAAAATACAATGATAAGTACAAATATTCCAACCTTTTGGCCATTGCGGACGATGGCGAGGGAGGAACCGTCATCGTAAGGGCTTATTACACGGGCATTGTTTTAAAGCCTAAAGGCTATTTTATTGAACACTACAATAAGGATTTGGAACTCTTGTCCGAATTCAATTATAAACTGAAAAACGCGAATTTTGTAGACGCCTACATTAAAAACGGACAGGTCTATTTACTGTTTCTGGAATATAATTTTGATGGTATGGCCTATGAATATCAAATTCACAGGAGTCCCTATACGGATTATCAATTTTCCAAGGAGACCATATTGACCATTCCTTCAGACCCTGTGTCGGAGCCCTTGGACCGGAACTATTATAATAGAAATTTTTCTTCCGGTTTCACCACATCGGTACTTTTTAACGACGAAAAATCGGCATTCGCCATTACCACACATTTTAAGAAAGGAAAGAACAACAAACATTTTATCCATGTTTTTGATGCAGGTCTTAATAAACTTATGGAACATGATTTTTCCGATGAGGTGGAGGAAAAGAACTACGCCTTTGAAACGATTACCTTTTCAAAGGATCTGAGCAACGTTTACTTAGTGGGTAAGGCTTATTTTAAGAAAAAAAGGTTCAATGCCACGGAACGCAAGTTTCAGTATGAAATGGTACGTGTTTCCAATACAGGAGGAAGTACCCAGTCTTTTTATACCCCGGGTAAATTCCCAGAGGCCCTAAAACCTATTTTCAAGGGTAATGAATTATTGTGTCTTGGATTTTATGCGGATAGAAAGGATAACCGCTACAATGGTATTTCCTATTTTAAACTGAATCCCCAAACCTTGGAAATTGAAGTGCAAAAATTTAACCCTTTTTCCGATCAGTTCATGATGGACAAGTTTGGTAGGGAAGAAGACAAGACACTTAAAAATTTGGTATTCAAAGGGATGGATATTACATCAAAAGGGGAAATTCTTTTCAATGCCGAGGAATATTTTACAAGCACAAGTACACAAGCGAACAGCAGTGGGGGCCGAGTCATGATTACAAGATATCATCACAATGACATTGTAAGCGCAAAATTAAGTAACGATGGAGACCTTATTTGGGCCAGAAACATCAATAAGACTGAGGTTACTCAAGGAGATGGGGCCTATGCTTCTTATAGCTCTTATACCAAGGGAGACAAAACCTATTTCTTTATCAGTACTTCCGCTGAAAATCCGCAGCAATTGAGCGATGAGCGTATCATGTTCAAACAGGGCCTGAGTAGGAATAGAAACGTATTTTTAATCAAGCTGGACGATAAAGGCCATATGACGTACGAAAAGGTTATTGATGATACGGATGCTCGCCTTCCATTGATGGTTTCCAGACCCTATGTAGACCATCTAAATGATGAGCTTATGTTCTATGCGAAACGAGGTTCCAAAAAGCAATTGGTACAAGTAGCTGTTAAATAATATTATTTATTGGATTTATTCCATATTTTTGGAATAAATCCAATAAAATGAAATCTGATTATCCCATTAAAGGAAGGGGAGCACAAGAAAATACGCCCAATAAATTTCTTCAGCATATTTACGAAACCAGGGACGACTTCCTGGAGTTTTGTCGTCTCGAAGGTGAAGCGGCAGATAACAACAGAACCCAGTACATTCCCATTTTTCCCAAGACCATAGTTAACGAGGTCAAGAGTCCGGATGTTGGGATGATGTATTCCATGAATACGTATCAAGGTTGCGAACATGGATGTGTGTATTGTTATGCGCGGAATTCGCATGAATATTGGGGATATAGCGCAGGATTGGATTTTGAGCGTAAAATTTTGGTAAAGCGTGATGCTCCAAAGTTGTTGGAGGCAAAGCTAAAAAGCAAGGATTGGAAAGCGTGCACCATTGTACTTTCTGGAAACACGGATTGCTATCAACCCGCCGAACAAAAATTCAAAATAACCCGGGCCTGTTTGGAAATCTTTTTGAGATATCGGCATCCGGTAGGCATTATTACCAAAAATGGATTGATTTTAAGGGATTTGGACCTTTTAAAAGAGTTGAACAACTACGGTTTGATAGGGGTGAATGTTTCGGTGACCTCCTTGAAAGAGGAGACCCGTCGGATTTTGGAACCAAGAACCGCCTCTATCCCCAAAAGGCTGAAGACGATAAAAGTGCTTTCTGAAAACGGCATTCCCGTAAACGCCATGCTGGCACCTATCATTCCGGGAATCAATAGCCATGAGATTTTGGGATTGGCAAAAGCCGTATCGGAAAACGGGGCATTGTCCTTCGCTTTTACCGTAGTAAGATTGAATGGTGCCATTGGTGGTATTTTTACCGATTGGATTCACAAGACCATGCCGGACAAAGCCGACAAGGTGTTGAACCAGATCAAGGAATGTCACGGAGGCACTTTGAACGATAGCCGTTTTGGCATCCGAAGCAGGGGAGAAGGCAAGATTGCCACCCAAATCCATGACATGGTAAGGCTAGCAAGACGCAACTATTTTAAGGATAAAAAATTCCCAGCCTTGAATACGGAATTGCATGCGCAATATAAGACTGGACAATGGAGTCTTTTTTAAGGATTGTAGAGAATTGAGTAATGGGAATTCTATGTCTAAAT
>JAUIGC010000167.1 GCA_030429835.1 Bacteroidia bacterium | reverse complement strand
GCCGCCGGTTTCCATGAAAGCTTTGCGCATTTAATGGAAGGATCTTCTTTTTATCCACTGGCGCTTCAATTACAGCACCATCCTTGGAACGGACTGCGTTTTTGGGACCTCATACAGCCCTTTTTTATGTTCATTGTGGGCGTGGCCATGCCTTTTTCCTTTAAAAAACGATTGGAAAAGGGAGGCAGAAAGGAATTAAACAAACATATTGCCATGCGATGTCTAAAGTTGTTCATTTTTGGGGTCCTGTTACATTGTGTTTACAGCCTTGGCCCAGTATGGGAGTTATGGAACGTTTTGGTTCAATTGGCGTTCACCATTCTGATTGCCTATGCCGTTATGGGTAAAAGCGCAAAATTTCAAATAGGGTTTACAATTTTTCTTTTACTGCTGACGGAATTCCTATACAGGATGTATAATCCAGAAGCCCCGTACGCACAAGGTCACGAAACATTTGGCGCTTTGGCAGACCTCTTGGTGATGGGCAAGGTTAATGACGGATATTGGGTATTCATAAATTTCCTGCCAACGGCGGCCCATACCATCTGGGGTGTAGTCTGTGGTCAACTATTGCAAAACTCTACGGCCGAATCAGTGAAATTAAAGACTTTCCTCTTTTGGGGAGTTTTGGCAACCGTCTTAGGGTTTGTCTTGGATTTTTTTGAAATTACACCGATTATAAAACGCATAGCGACGACCTCCTTTACACTGGCCTCTGGAGGCATTTCCATTTTGGCACTTGCCCTATTTTATTGGATCATCGACGTTAGGGGATACAAGAAGGAATGGCTGCAAATTTTCGCCGTCGTAGGCACAAACTCTATTTTCATTTATTTATTTGCAGAGACTTTTGGGCATTTGATATTCAGGGAGTTCGATATTCTTTGGAACACTGGTCTTTTTCAAAACCTTGGGGCTTATAAGGACTGGCTGATGGTTTTGGAATCATTGTTAATTCTCCTATTTTTATGGCTTATCACCTATTATTTGGACAAGCGCAAGATTTATTTTAAAGTGTAGACATAAGAAACAACTAAAAAAGCCAAACATGAAGCAAACATCAATAGCAAGTAAATCGGTATTATGGCTAAGCGCATATGTGTTTATAATTTTTCTTTTGGTGGGTTCTACGTGCCGGGCGCAAAAACCCTATGAAGGAAAGGTGTTGCTGGCGGTTTTTGCACATCCCGATGACGAGAGTACGGTCTCCCCAATTTTGGCCAAATATTCCAGGGAAGGAGCAAAGGTACATTTAGTTGTTGTTACGGATGGCAGGTATGGCACCAACGATTTCCATGACCACAAGGCGGGAGATGAATTGGTCGTTACCCGAAGGGAAGAAATGAAATGCGCCGCAGAATTGTTGGGGGTGGAGCTGATTCATTTGAATTTTCACGACCAGCTTCGGGCAGCAGAGGGCTATGATGGCCATGTTCCACATGCGAGGGAAATGATAAAGCAGCTGAATGAAATTGTAAACAGGTTAAAGCCGGATGCGATAATAACCTGGGGGCCGGATGGAGGCTCCACGCATATGGACCATAGATTGGTGGGGGCGTCCGTTACCCAAGTGTACCTTAGTCAGGACTGGGACAAACCCATGGACTTGTTTTATTATGGCACCCCTTCTGACGCAATCGATGACCCTGAAGGAAAGGTTTTAAGAGGACAGGCAAATAAATTTTTAAGAACAAAAGTCTCCTATACCGATGAAGATTTGGAAATGGCCGCTAAATCATACCGATGCCACTACAGTCAAATTGACCCCATGCTAACGGAAGCCGATTTTATAGATCGTAAGTCAAAAAACGGAAGGTTCGTATATCTAAGAAAGTTTGAAGCCCCAAAATCAGATTCCGATTCGGTTTTTGAATAGCATACCAAAAACCAAGAAATGGATATTTCTAAGAAAGAACGCTCGTTTATTTATTCTGTAGACTTGATATCATATCTGGTTTTGGTCATTTTGTTGACTGTTACTTCCAGCGTTATATCCCAAGAAACTACCGAAACAGGATGGACTTCTCTTTTTAATGGAAAAGACTTGGCGGGTTGGACCACTAAAATCCACCATTATGACGTCTATGACAATTATGGGGATACCTTTAGGGTAGAGGATGGTATGATAAAAGTTAGATACGACCAATATGAGGGTTTATTTGATGATAGATTCGGTCATTTATACTATGACCAACCATATTCCTATTTCCATCTTTCCATGGAATATCGGTTTGTTGGTGCGCTTTTCCCTGGAGCTCCAGAATACACGCTTTTGAACAGCGGAATCATGTTCCACTCCCAAGACCCTAGAGCGATTCTTAAGGAACAGGATTGGCCTATTTCCGTTGAGATGCAATTCTTGGCAGGTGTGGAGGAAGGAAAAGAACGGCCTACAGGTAATATGTGCTCTCCAGGAACCGATATTATTTATATGGGAAAACTCGACCCCAACCATTGTGTCAATTCAATTTCCGACACCTATTTTGGCGACCAATGGGTAAAAGCGGAGCTTATCGTGTACGGAGATTCCTTGGTCAAGCATATCATAAATGGTAAAACCGTATTGGAATATTCAAGACCGCAAATGGGTGGTGGTGTCGTCAATGGGTATGACCCAAACATCTTTAAACCGGGAACACCCTTGAAAGAAGGTTTCATAGCCTTACAAAGTGAAGGGCAGCCCATTGATTTCAGGAATATAAAAATAAGAAACCTTAAAGGGTGCATGGACCCCAAAGCACTAAACTATCAATCCTATTATATTGAACCTGACAAAGAAAGTTGTAAATACAATTAACGCTTGCCTAGGATCCCATTATATTTTGTGTTGTTCGCCAAAAGTTCGGCCGCAGCTAGGATGGCATCATCGTGGGACAGATAGTATTGATATAGCCCATCACGATAGAAATAGCGTTTTATAATTTCGTCCTCAAGGTTTTTCTGGATTTCGCCTTGATACTTGTCCAAGGCATTGATTTTACCTTTTTGAATATTGGCCAGTAAGGTTTTATAAGTGTCTTTGACCTCCTGCCCCAAAAAATCATTTTCAGTACCGGAGAGCGCATCCGTAATTGCTTTTTCCGCTTTGGTCTTAAAGGAGAAGTTACTTTCCCTAACGAAGGCTTTAAAGTTGTTAAAGTCTGAATTTGTAAACTTAAAGTCATCTACATTTTCCAGCTTGTTGCCAAAGTAGTAATCGGTGGCATAATCAAAGATTACATTATCTTGAAGCAAGGCCATGGTAAGGTCGTTTGTTTTCACTGCGGCAATTTCAATATCGGGCAGAACTCCACCCCCATCTTGAACCTTTCTCCCGTTTCTTGTCGTGAAATCATTGAACTGGGTGTTCCTAACGGCATTGCCATTATCATCACGGTTCCAGTAATCCAGCGCCTGAATACAACGCCCAGATGAGGTGTAGTATCTAGAAATTGTAACCTTTAACTGGGTTCCATAGGTGAGTTTTAAAGGCCGTTGTACCAAGCCTTTTCCAAAACTACGGGCTCCCATAATTACGGCTCGGTCTAAATCCTGTAGACTTCCGGAAACTATTTCGCTTGCGGAAGCACTGCTGCCGTTCACCAGTACCACCAAGGGAATTTCAGTATCCACAGGTTGATTAGTAGTTCTATATTCCCTGTTGAATTTTTTCACTTTGGATTTTGTTGTAACCACTAATTCGCCTTTTGGAACAAACAAGTTGGTTACATTGATGGCTTCTGAAAGTAGACCACCTGGGTTATCTCGCAAATCTAGCACGATTTTTTCGGCACCTTTTCCTTTTAAATCAAGAAGGGCACTTTTTGTTTGGTCCGTGGCCTTGGCATTGAATTTTGACAAAACAATGTACCCCGTTTTGTCGTCTATCATTTTGTAAAATGGCACGGCATCTACCTCAATTCCTCCCCGTTCTATGGTAGTACTGCTTATTTTGCCCTGTCTTTTGTAAATGATATCCACTTTAGATCCTTCGGAACCTTTAAGAAGCTCACTGGCATTGTCTTCAAAATCGGCCACTTTGATATCTCCAATTTGGATAATCTGATCGCCCGCCTTTAGACCGGCCTTGTCCGCAGGATAACCTTGGTGGGGCTCTACGATTAACAAACGATCTTTGTACGTCCTAACCAAAGCACCTATACCGGAATACTCTCCGGCATTGTTTATCCTATAAGACTCTACATCCTGTTCGTTTAAAAACTTGGTGTAGGGGTCCAAATCCTCCAACATGTTTTTTATGGCCGTATCCATTAACTCCGCAGGGTTGGTTTCGTCCACATAGTTCATGTTGAGCTCTTTGAAAAGCGTCGTGAAAATCTCTATCTGCTTCGCTATTTCAAAAAAATCGCTTTTAAAACTACTTCCAACCACGAGAAAAGTAAGGGCCAGAATGGGAAAAATGATTCTTTTACGCATTAGTTTTTTCATGAATCCGAGCATTAAATTTTTCCAAAAGCAGCTTCATTTTGGACTCTAAATCCGCAAAAGCCGGTATTTCCTTTCCAAGGTATAAAAATAAAAACGCAAAGTTCTCCTGAGTATTGTTAAATACGATGTCTTTGTTCAATCGGTAGGATTCCCGTAACAACCTTTTTATTCTATTTCGATGGACCGCACTTTTGAAGTTTTTTTTTGGTACCGTTACGGCCGCTTTAATGGAAACCTCTTGACAGGGTGCCTCAAGGTAGATGAGTTTTATGGGAAAGACAGTAAGGCTACTTCCTTCGGTAAAGAGCTGGCCAATAAGTTTTTGGCTTTTAAGTTTTTCTTTTTTTCCGAAGGAAGCGTCCATCTGTTGTTTTAGTGCGTTCATTTAGTGCGGACGGACCCTAGTTTTCCGCTTGCCAAACATTGTTTTCGGCGTTTACATCTGCCATTAACTGGGAAGGGTCAATAACTACGGCCTGAATATCTGAAATGGGCCTGTTGATGGTAAAGTCATAACTGGAATATGCCCAGGGCCAATCCGGCAAAACCGTTCTATCAATTTGGGGATAGGGGTTCTCCTTTTCGCCACGCATCATTCTTAACGGCGCATAATAGGTCTCCCTTGAGCCATCCTTATATACTACTAAAATATCTAAAGGCATGGGCATTAAGCCTATTCTTTCCATGGTGACCTTTGTTCCGTTTTCTTCTGATTCAACGGATTTTATTCCGTAATCGATGATATTGGTGGTCTGGGTCCAATCGGTCAAATACCAATCCAACTCCATACCGGAAACTTTTTCGGCCGTCCTTTTGATATCGTTGGGCACAGGATGCTTGAATTTAAAGTCCTCGTAATATTTCCGTATGGTCTCCATGAGTTTGTCCTGTCCTATAATATACCCTAATTGAGCCAAAAAGACCGCTCCTTTACTATAGGCCGATATTCCGTAAGCAAAATTTAAATCATATCGGTCCGCATGCGTACTCATGGGCTGTTCCTTTCCGGAAAGGGCCAGATTGTAATAGCCTTTATAAGAATTTTCAAAAGGATTTTCCTTATTTTGTTCACGGATTTCATTGCTGCAAAGCGCCGATATGAAAGAGGTGAACCCTTCGTCCATCCATTCGTGTTTGGCCTCATTGGTAGCCAATACATGTTGAAACCAAGAGTGGGCCAATTCATGGATCATGGTGCCAATGACACTTCCCGGTTTATCACCACCGGTAATCAAGGTTGCCATGGCATATTCCATACCTCCATCCCCTCCTTGTATAACGGAGTATTGCTCATATGGGTATTTACCGATGTTTCTGCTAAAAAAGCCCATGGCCTTTTCTGTCATAGGTTGTACGGCCTTCCAATTTTCTAAAAATTTAGGGTCGTTCTTGTAAAGGAAATGAAGGGTTGGACCATCTTCCATTTGAAGTGTGTCGTGAACGTACTCTGGATCGGCCGCCCACATAAAATCATGGACCATGGGAGCCTTAAAGTGCCATGTCAAGGTTTTACCCTTTTGTTTTTTAACGGATGTTCCAGGGGCTTCATAATCATGTCCTATTTCCTGCGGATTCTGCAGATAACCAGTTCCTCCCACAACGTAGTCCTTATCCAGGGTCAACTTCACGTCAAAATCACCCCACACCCCATGAAATTCCCTTGCAATATAGGGGTCGGCGTGCCACCCCTCGAAATCATATTCCGCTAGTTTGGGATACCATTGGCTCATGGAAAGGGCTACCCCATCGGCATTATTACGGCCCGATCTTCTGATCTGAACAGGAACCTGACCCTTAAACGTCATTTCGAAAGTTGTTTTGCCACCTGGGGGAATAGGCTTCGGCAAATCCACCACTAGAACCGTACCCTCCTCTTGAAAGTCCACTTTTTCCCCGTCCTGTGTTAGCGATTCCACATGAAGGTATCCAATTTCGCTTTCCGAAAGACTCGCTATGCGACTTTTTTTGTCTTCGGTAATCATTCTTCTGTCCGGGTCTTGTATGTTCTGAAGCCTTATGTCCATTTCACTTCCAGGTTGAAAGGCGTTAAAATACAAATGGTAATAGACCCTGTTCAATTCATCGGGAGAGTTATTGGTATATACCAGCTTTTGGGTTCCGGTGTACTGGTAATTTTCAACATCCATGTTTACATTCATGGTATAGTCTACATGTTGTTGCCAATAATTTGTCTGATTTTGGGCATAGGAAAAGG
>JAUIGC010000166.1 GCA_030429835.1 Bacteroidia bacterium | reverse complement strand
TAAAAATCGCACGTACAAACCGCTCTTTTATGGTGAATCACAAAACGCTTGATGAACTGCGCCAAAAGAACGAAGCTATTGTAAAAACCAAAGTGCGGATTTTGGTGGACAAAAAAGTAAGTAGGTATTTAAGTGGTAGTAAAAAGCATCACGGATTTATCTCTGAAACAATTAAGGGAAACGAAGTAGAAATGACATTTATGGTAGATAACATTGATAATTATTTCCCCCGATGGTATATTTCCTTTGGCGATTATGCCCGAATTTTGGAACCGGAATCCTTAAAGAAAAGAGTTACCGAGATTTTAAACCTGACCTATAAGGGACTAAAATAATGGTGTTCTAAAATAAGCAGGAGAACTGATTGCCAAACGCTATATTTGAAAAACAATAGAAGCTATATGCTAAAAGCCATCTACTTTTCTCTATTTCTTGGTCTATGCTGTAATCCTATATTGGGACAAAAGGCCAATATATTCCTCACGGGCAAGACCTACCAAAAGATTGACGCCTTAGATGTTCACCATAAAATAGATTCCATTATAACAAATGGTATAAAACATGAAGCTTTTCCCGGAGCCCAAGTCCTCGTTGCCCTTAACGACACGATTATCTTTCATGAAGCTTTTGGATATCACACCTATGACAGTATTCAACACGTGGCCTTAGACGATTTGTACGACCTCGCTTCGGTAACAAAAATTACGGGGCCATTACCGGCCATCATGAAATTGGTGGGCGAGGGCAAATTGGATTTGGATGTGCCTTTCAGCACCTATTGGAAACCTTGGAAACGCAGAAAAGATAAAAAAGAAATTACTCTCAGGGAGATTTTGGCCCATCAGGCTGGATTGCAGCCCTACATAGTTTTTCTCAACAAAACCCTAAAAAAGAACGGTCGGTTTAAAAATAGATTTTTACGAAAATCCAGAAGCAATCGATTTGAAAAACAGGCCTTTGACAATATTTACGTAAAAACTAGATTTAATCGAAAAATGTATCGAATGATTAATCGGTCTAAGGTTTCGGAGGATAAGACCTATCGGTATTCCGGGTTGACTTTTCTTCTTTTTCCAAAAATAATCACAGATTTGACAGGGGTTCCCTATGAGCAATATATAACCGAAAACTTTTATGAGCCCATTGGTGCCAAGACTCTAGGTTTTCTCCCGTCAACCAAAAACTATCCCAATCACATAGTCCCCACCGAAATGGATACTATTTACCGACATACTTTGACCAAAGGTTGGGTACATGACGAGAATGCGTCGCTCCTTGGAGGTATATCTGGAAATGCGGGATTGTTCGGCACAGCCGAGGACTTGGCTAAAATTATGCAAATGTATCTCCAGTATGGAAGCTACAATGGAAAACAAATCCTTCCCGAGCAGGTAGTAAAAGAATTTACGACAGTTCAGTACCCAGAAAATGATAATCGAAGAGGACTTGGGTTTGACAAACCACTTTTAGGCAATGATACCTTGGCTTTAAACGATGCATATCCCGCCCCAGAAGTAAGCCCGGAAAGCTTTGGCCACAGTGGTTTTACGGGTACTTTTGTTTGGGCAGACCCAGAAAACCAGTTGGTATATATCTTTTTGTCCAATAGGGTTTACCCAAATCGTGAACATCGACAGCTGTATGAACTGAATATTCGTTCTGCCATACAGCAAGTGTTTTACAAGGCTTTAGAACCCCAATTGTAAATTCAACCCATTTTTAATTCAAATTTTGGCGGATTTTAATCCTATTAGAAAATCTATACCCCATAAGCTTATGCCCTATGGTGTAGTAGGATTAAATTGGTATCTTAGGGTTTCAAATAGCTGACATGGGATTACTGATTTTTTATGCCCTTATATCCATTTTCTTTTCCTTTCTATGCTCCATATTGGAGGCTGTTCTTCTTAGCATCACCCCAACTTTTGTCAATGTAAAAAAAAGAGAGGGTAAAACGTACGCCTTAACGTTGGAAGAGCTAAAACAAGATGTAGACCAACCTCTGATTGCCATATTGACCTTAAATACCATTGCCCATACCGTAGGTGCCATATTGGTAGGTGTTCAGGCCAAAGTAGCGTATGCCGAGCTTTATGGCACTACACAACGTTCCATATTGGGCATGGAATTCACGGAAGACCTTATGGTAGGGGTAGTTTCCACCCTTATGACCATTTTGATTCTTGTCGCGTCGGAAATCATTCCAAAAACTATCGGCGCTACGTATTGGAGACAACTGGCCAATTTTACGGCCAAAACTCTTAAGGCCATGGTTTTGGCCTTAAAATATACCGGTTTATTATGGTTATTACAGCTTTTCACCAAATTGGTAGGTGGAAAAGGACACCATGGAAGTGTATTGAGTCGCGAAGATTTCACGGCCATGACGGATATGGCACACGAGGAAGGTGTTTTTTTAAAATCGGAATCCACCATTATTAAAAACCTGTTACGTTTTGACCAAGTTTTGGTAAAGGATATTATGACCCCACGTGCAGTGATGAAAATTGCCTCGTCCGATAAAACCATTCAGGCCTTTTTTGAAGACAATCCTAAGTTGCGCTTTTCAAGAATTCCCATTTTTGAGGATAAGATGGATAATATAACCGGTTTTGTTTTGAAGGACAACGTCTATGAGGAAATCATCAGCGAAAATGGGGATTTGCCTTTAAAAGAAATAAAACGCGAGATTTTATTGACGAAACGGGATACACCCATCCCCAAACTGTTCGATACTTTTGTGAACAAACGGGAACATATTGCCCTAGTGGTGGACGAATACGGTTCAGTAAGTGGGTTGGTAACCATGGAAGATGTTATAGAAACGCTTCTAGGCCTTGAAATCATGGATGAAAGTGATAATGTAGCGGACTTACAACTTTTAGCACGTAGAAATTGGGAAAACAGGGCCAAACAGAGCGGGGTCATTGAAAAAAATCCTGTTGAGGAAGAAAAACCCAAAGAAGAAAACGAAGAATAGCCTCAAATGGAAACTGCCTTTATCCAAACGCCTTTAGGAACGGCTAAATTGGAAGGAGATGAAAATGGTCTTACTGCCATTACCGTTTTGGATACCGAAGAAGCCCTTACGGAAATTATTCCTATTGAATTGGAAGACGCCACCTACCAATTGAAGGAATATTTTGAGGGCTCGAGAACACGATTCGACCTAGTGCTCAATCCATCCGGCACCGATTTTCAAAAATCCGTTTGGAAAGCCCTACAGGAGATTCCCTATGGTAAAACCGTTTCCTATTTGGATTTAAGTAAAACCTTGGGCGATGTAAAAGCGATTAGGGCAGTAGCCTCGGCCAATGGAAAAAATCCGCTTTGGATTGTAGTCCCTTGCCATCGCGTTATTGGAAGTGATGGGTCACTTACCGGATATGCCGGCGGACTCCACCGGAAAAAGTGGCTTTTGGAGCACGAGAACCCCGTAAAGCAGCAATCCTTGTTCTAATATTCTCTTTATTTAGTGCTACCTACCCTCTTGCAAACCGACCAAAAAGTCGGTTCCCAAAATCAAATTCAATCAAAAACCGAGAATATTGCTTTTTGACTTAGTCAAATTCACTTTTGTCCATAAACCCTTCCTGATTTTTTACTCCGTCAAACTATGTGGCAGACTACTTGGTCTGTAAATCTTAATCCACAAAATATGTGGGAACAAAATTCAAATTTTTCTGTGCCATTAGCTTTCCATCGGTTGAAAGTAGAAGAAAACCCCCAGGTTCGTCAATTTCACCATTTGGTAAAGTATATGAAATGGCGAACACATTTTTATTGGGAAGGTATTGACCTAAAAAAGGTTGAATATCCATTCCCTTTTCACTATTCAATTTTTCAATGGTCCCCGATAAATCCAAAACAGTATTGGTGCCGGTCGAAATATCGAAAATTGCAGGTCCCTTGACCAAACTAAAGGGTTGTGGATAGGTATATTCGTAATATAATTTGCCATCCGCTAGGGTTCCATTGATTGGACCTGTTGGAAAGGGATGGTCAAATTGCAGTTCATTTTTGGAAACGCTAATGAGATTGACCATGTCAAAAAGTTCCAATACCGTATTTTCATTCTCATTCTGGGTAAAAATGGCCAATTCGCCGTCCTCTGTAATCAAAACACTAGGCTTACTGCTTTTTAATTCCAATGTTTTGGCAATGATATCCGTTAGGGTATCAAAAATTATGATTTTGTACTCTCCATCCCCTGTTCTATAGGTAATTACCAGTTTACCATCACGATATAAAGGTTGAAATAATTGGTCTATTCCAAATTCAATGGCGATGTCAAATCCCTCCAAAGTTTCCAAATCGACAATGCGGAGGGCCAAATTAGTAGACCCAAAGGGCTTGTACAAACCAAAATACACCGAATTTTCATTGCTAAATCCCCAAACCAATGACCGCTCCGAGGTTATATTGTAAAAATCTGGATAAATGGTGACGCCAGAGGTAATCAAATCCTTTTGGTGCAAGGAAATGGCTCCGTTGGAAAAAGTAAAAAAGGAAAGTGTGTTGCCTAACTGCCGTAAAGTTAGATAGTAATTGGTAATGCCCAACTCACTGGACAAATCTGTTTGAAAACCCTCATCGGTATCATTATTATAATCATACTGGTAGACCTTATCCAAATCCTCCCCGATCAAAGTCAGGTTTATGGCCTCATCAATAGTTGGATTCTCTGTGCTATCCTTATTACAAGAAATCAGCAACAGCAAACCGCAAGCAATCGATATACTAAAAAATTTCATGAATGTAACTTCGACTCTGATTTTAATTGACCCCATTTTTAAATATAACCTATTTTGAGCTATTCAAAAGACCTTAAAGATTAAATAAAATATGTTAAATTACTGACTCTTAGGAATGCCAAAACTATGCTGCACAAGATTAACTTGGAACACATCCTATTTTTGGATATTGAAACCGTACCTGAAAAGGCAGATTTTCAGGAATTGGATGATGTAAAACAGGAACTTTGGGAACAAAAATCAAGATATCAGCGCAAGGAAGAATACACGGCTGAGGAATTTTATGACCGGGCCGGTATTTGGGCGGAGTTTGGGAAAATAATCTGTATTTCAGTAGGGTATTTTAAAATGCAGGGCGAAACCCTCCAATTTAGGGTTACCACGTTTCACGGCGATGAAACGAAACTATTAAAAGATTTTAAAAATCTTTTGAACGGTCATTTTAGCGAAGCCAAGCACTTACTCTGCGCACACAACGGTAAGGAGTTCGATTTTCCTTATATCGCCCGTAGAATGATCATAAATGGTATTTCCTTGCCATGGAAATTGGACCTTTTTGGAAAAAAACCTTGGGAAGTACCCCATTTGGATACCATGGACCTCTGGAAGTTCGGGGATTACAAACATTACACATCTTTAAAACTAATGGCCAATATATTGGGCATCCCCTCCCCTAAGGAAGACATTGATGGCAGTATGGTGCGGGACGTCTTCTACGAAGAGAAAAACCTGGACCGCATCATTGATTATTGTGAATTGGATGTAGTGACCACTGCGCAGGTCTTTTTAAGATTACGAAACGAGCCGCTGTTGGAGGACCATCAAATAAAGAAGGTGTAAAGCCCCCTAACCCCCAAAGGGGGAAGTTGGTTGTTCGTTTTTGGTTATTGGTGGTTGGTTCATTCTTAGTCGTACTCAAATTCCAGAAGGAGCCTAGGTATACCAGCAAGATGCTCGCGCAAGCGTGGGGCTATTTTGCCAAAACACAAAATTCTGGAAAGACTCTTTTTTTCATGAATAGCCCTTACTTCAACTTTTTCTATTTTTTCAGAATTTTTTCTTTGATTAACAGGAAGCTTAATATTATAAAAATACATGTTCCAACTACTATTAGACCATATTGTAATAACCCCCCAAAAATCAAGATGGCAAACAAGTTAGAAGGGTACTCGGAATACTTATTTTTTTCATAAAATTCAAAGATGAAATTATAATGCTCCAATAAGAAATAACAGACAATACAAGCTAAGCTGATTATATAAAGTCCAACAATTTTTATATTCCTTTTATCCATCATTTATTTCTTCCCCGCTGGCGCGAGCATCTTGCTTGGTCCAGAGCCTAGCTTACTAAATATCCCGCCCTAAATTTATAAAAACAGCTCTAAAGGCCTCTCACCAGCACATAAAAAAGGGCAGCTCATTAGGCTGCCCTTTTACTAAGGTATAAAGCTAGTCTGGTTACTATTTCAAATCAAACCTGTCCAAGTTCATCACCTTGGTCCATGCCTTTACAAAGTCCTTTACAAACTTTTCGCTGGCATCTGAAGTGGCGTATACTTCGGCTAGGGCCCTCAATTCTGAGTTAGATCCAAAAATCAAATCTACACGGGTTCCTGTCCATTTCTTTTCACCAGTCTTACGGTCGGTTCCTTCAAAAAGGGTGTCATCTTCTGAAATCGACTTCCAAGTGGTTCCCATATTTAAAAGGTTTACAAAGAAATCATTGGTCAGCTGGTCCTTCTTGTCCGTGAAAATACCATTATTGGAACCATCAGTATTGGTTCCTAACGAACGCATACCTCCGACCAATACAGTCATCTCAGGTGGTGTAAGCGTCAAAAGGTTTGCCCTATCCACCAATAGCGATTCCCCCTTTACGGAATATTTGTCCTTGGTAAAGTTCCTAAAGCCATCGGCCAATGGTTCCAAAG
>JAUIGC010000165.1 GCA_030429835.1 Bacteroidia bacterium | reverse complement strand
GGATCCAGCAGCCCATCTATAAAATGCCCTTGAAGCATCATTAAAATAGCCCAGGCCCTAATAGCATCTATAAAAAACAACCTTGTATTGCGTTTGTCCATAAAGAAACTTAAATACCCTATATACTTAATTTACAGTGGAATTGGATCTTTTAAGCTGCGAAATTAGATAAATTACTGGTAACACAATGGGTTTTGGACTATTTTAGTCCTTCAACTTCATAAGGTATACTATGTCCTTTATATTGGCTTTTGCTGGAAGTAATTCCTCGTCTTCCATAAATTTTGAATTGGTAAAATATACGTGCTCTCTAATCGAAGGAGAAGAAGTACGTCTCATGAACATGTCTAATTGCCCGTTTCCCATGTATAGTGAAGATCATGAAAAAGAACATGGGTTTTCCAATTCCCTTAATGAGATCAAAAGGGACATTCAATTTTCAAAGGGGGTTATTGTTTCGGTCAATGAACATAATAGCTATCCATCGGCTTATTTCAAAAATCTTTTGGATTGGCTATCCAGGTTGGACAGGAACTTTATCAGGGACAAAAAGGTCATGCTCATGTCAACCTCACACGGCAAACGGGGAGCTGTTGGAGCTTTGGAAGTATCCGAAAAGCTTTTTACCAGGTTTGGTGCCCATGTAATAGGTACTTTTTCCTTGCCTAGTTTCAGTGAAAATTTTGATAGAGAAAAGGGAATTCTGGATACCGAATTGGCCGATAACCATCGATCAGTACTTACTGATTTTCTAAAATCCTTGGACTAAGATTGTTGAGGAAACAGATTGTTCATACCGTTGAGGACATCGCATCATTCAAAAAAGGCCTGCTCCGTTGGACAGAAGACTTCGATGAAATTGTCTGGTTGGACTCGAACCAACATTATCATTCATATGCTTCCTTTGATGTACTCCTGGGAGTCGATGGACTAACGGGAATTTCAACGGACCATCATCACGCTTTTGATGATTTAAAAGAATATCAGTCACAGGTAAACGATTGGATATTCGGGTATCTTTCATACGATTTAAAGAATGGCGTGGAAGACTTGGTTTCTCAAAACTTTGATGGGTTGGACTTTCCGGAACTATACTTTTTTCAGCCCAAAAAAATCATTAAGATTAAGGGTTCGGAAATCACTTTCCTATATATGAACCTCGTAGCCGATGAAATCCAAGAGGATTTTCAAACTATTTTGGGCATCGATGGGGCTCATCCTGCACATCAAGAAAAAAGGGAAAGACCATCCATAAGAATGCGCATCTTCAAAGATGAGTACTTTGAAAAATTGGAGCGGATATTGGGACATATCCATCATGGCGATATTTATGAGGTAAATTTTTGTCAGGAATTTTATTGTGAGGGGTTGGACTTGAATCCTTTTTCTATTTATGAAAGGTTGAATGAAATTTCAAAACCTCCCTTTGCGACCTTTATGAAAGTATGGGATAAATATGTGCTCTGTGCCAGTCCTGAACGATTTTTAAAAAAAGAAGGAAACAAAATAATATCCCAACCGATCAAGGGAACGGCCGCCCGATCCCATAATCCCGATGAAGATGAAGCATTAAAAAGGAAATTGGGTATGGATGAAAAGGAGCGATCTGAAAATGTGATGATTGTTGATTTGGTTCGAAACGACCTTTCCAAGAATGCATTAATGGGCACCGTACAGGTCGAGGAATTGTGCAAAATATATTCTTTTCCGCAGGTCCATCAAATGATTTCAACCATTTCATGCGAAGTACGGGACGATGAAAACCCGGTGGACATTATAAAAAGTTGTTTTCCCATGGGCAGCATGACCGGGGCTCCCAAGGTATCCGCCATGAAAATTATAGAAGAGGTTGAATCCTTCAAAAGAAGCGTTTACAGTGGGGCAGTGGGCTATTTTACTCCTGATGGCGATTTTGATTTTAATGTGGTCATTAGAAGTATTCTTTACAATAGCACTAATAAATATCTTTCCTATGCCGTGGGGGGAGCCATCACGGCTAAATCGGATCCAGAAAGGGAATATTTGGAATGTCTTTTAAAGGCCAAGGCCATGCGACAGGTCTTGGAGGAACTTTAAACAAGGTCTAAATACATTATTGGTTAACTTTGTGGCATGCTCAAGGATTTTCAATCGCATATCTCCAAAAACTTTCCAGAACTGCTAAAAAATAAATTTTTATTGGCATGTAGTGGCGGGTTGGACAGTGTTTTGCTGTCTTATCTATGCAAGCAAAACCATATGGATTTTATTTTGGCACATTGTAATTTTCGATTGAGGGGCGCGGATAGTAATGGCGATGAGGATTTTGTGAAGGAACTGGGGCATCGGTTGGGTAAACCTGTTTATGTGACCCATTTTGATACCATGGGCTATGTGAACAACCACAATGTTTCCGTACAAATGGCCGCTAGGGACTTGCGCTATCATTGGTTTAAGGGATTGATGGAGGAGCACGGAATAGATTTTTTGGTTACTGCCCATCATGCAGATGACAACCTGGAAACCTTTTTGATCAATCTGTCCCGGGGTACCGGGATAGAAGGTTTAACGGGCATTCCGGAAGCTTCGAACCAAATACGACGCCCTCTGCTTAAGTATACGCGACAAAATATTTTGGAGTATGCACAGGAATGCAACTTGGAATGGAGGGAAGATGAAAGTAATTCCGATACCAAATACCTTCGAAACAAAATCCGATTGGAAATTGTTCCCAAGCTCAAGGAGCTGCATCCCACCTTTATGGATAATTTTGAAAGGACTTTGGGTTACCTCAAGGAGACTCGGGAAATTTCAAAAAATGAACTCAAAAGGGTAAAAGGGGAACTATTTAAGAAAGATGATAATAAGTGGAAAATTTCGATATCGGAATTAAAAAAGCTACAACCCATTGAAGGGTACTTGCATGGTTTATTTCAGGAGTATGGTTTTACGCAATGGAACGATATCCTGCTTTTGCTGGATGCCCTAAGTGGAAAGGCTTTTTACTCTGAACAGTACGTACTCTTAAAAAACCGAAATCATCTTATTTTGGGCAAAAATGAAGGGGAGGAGCAGGAGAAATTTGAGATACAGGAAGGTATAACCCAGATTCAGCAGCCTATAGGTTTGGAAATAAAGCAGGTATCCGAAAAAAAGGATAACCATGGGAATATAATTTATGTTGATAAACATGCGTTAAAGTTTCCGTTGACCGTAAGGAAATGGAAGGAAGGCGACTATTTCTATCCTTTGGGAATGCAGGGAAAAAAGAAACTTTCCAAGTATTTCAAGGATGAAAAATTGGACCTTTTTGCCAAAAAGGAACAATGGTTGCTGTGCTCAAACGAAGAAATAGTTTGGGTAATAGGAAGACGCGCGGATGACCGATTTAAAGTGAAGGATACAACAAAGCAGATATTAAGCATAGCAATACAATGAGAAATATACTAGTAGCATTTATTATTCTGTTCGTACCATTTATGGGCTTTTCACAGAGTGATGAAAACCCGGTGATATGGAGTCACGAAGTCAATAAAATTTCAGACACCGAATTTGAATTGATTATAAAAGGCGATATTCACGAGGGGTGGCATGTGTATTCCCAATTTACGGATGAGGGAGGGGCCCTGCCCAGCGAATTGACCTTCTACGAAGTGGGCAAGGATTATGAATTGGTAGGAGGTGCAGAGGAAAGTCTTACCGTAAAGGAGTATAGCGATATTTTTGAGGTAGAGGAAACTTTTTTTAAGGAAGAGGCCATCTTTACACAACGCATAAAACTTTTGAATCCGGATCTAAATCAAATCAAGGTTAACCTATTTTATCAAGTTTGTAAGGAAGTCTGTATCCCGGCGGATATCGATTTTACATTCTCCTTGGATGGATCCGAGGCCATTGAGAATACCGTTGCGTTGGACGAAAAAAGTAAATTATTGTCATCCAACTTAAAATTGGATTTAAAGAACAAGGCCCTCTTGAGTCAGGGTCAGGAAAATATTGGATCAGGTTCTAATTTATGGGTGATTTTTGGTCTGGGATTTCTAGGTGGACTTATTGCCTTGTTGACGCCATGTGTATTCCCTATGATTCCGCTTACAGTTTCCTTTTTCACCAAACATTCGGAGAAAAAGTCCAAAGGAATAGCCAATGCCTTGCTCTATGGCTTTTTCATTGTTCTGATTTATTTTCTTTTGAGTCTTCCCTTTCATTTGTTTGATTCGGTCGATTCACAGATACTCAATACTATTGCGACAAACGTATGGCTAAACTTGGCCTTTTTCGCCATTTTCATATTCTTTGCTTTCTCGTTTTTCGGTTATTATGAGTTGACCTTGCCAAGTTCCTGGGCTAATAAAATGGATGCCGCATCCTCCAAAATAGGCGGTGCCTTGGGCATCTTCTTTATGGCCGTTACATTGGCGATTGTATCCTTTTCCTGCACGGGACCCATATTAGGGGGATTGTTGGGAGGCACTACCTTGGCAGAAGGAGATGTGGCGACTAATCTATCTGCCGGGATGACCGGTTTTGGGATGGCTTTGGCATTTCCGTTTGCTTTATTTGCGTTGTTTCCAGCTTGGTTGAATTCCCTTCCAAAATCAGGTGGATGGATGACCACGGTTAAAGTGGTTCTGGGTTTTCTGGAGATTGCACTAGCGTTAAAATTCCTTTCCAATGCCGATTTGGTGGGACATTGGGGAATCCTAAAAAGAGAGGTTTTTATAGGAATTTGGATTCTAATTGGAATATTGACAACCTTATACCTCTTTGGAATTTTCAGGTTCCCGCATGACGGGCCCAAAGGAAAATTGTCAAAGGGCAGGATTGCCGTAGGGGTTGTAAGTGCCCTTTTTAGTTTATATCTGATAATGGGCCTTACCGGGGTTTCCAATCTTAAACTATTGAGCGGTTTTCCGCCACCGGAATTTTACAGTGTTTTTCAACAGGAATCAGATTGTCCCTTGGGCATCGACTGCTTTAAGGACTTTGAAACTGGATTGGCCTATGCCAAGGAACAAGAAAAACCTATTTTGTTGGACTTTACGGGATGGGCCTGTGTCAACTGTAGGAAAATGGAGGAGAACGTGTGGAGCGAGCCAGATGTATATCAAATCCTAAAAAATGACTACGTGCTTATCTCCCTATATGTGGATGACCGAAAGGAGTTACCGGAGGAGGAACAGTTTAATTTTCAATACGATTCCGGACGGATAAAACGCATCGGTAATATTGCCCAAAAATGGGGAACTTTCCAGGATGTGAATTTTAATGCCGTGTCCCAGCCTTTTTATGTGTTGTTGTCACCGGACTTGGAGGTGTTGAATACGTCCATTCAAAATACGGATGCCGATACATATAAAAATTGGTTACTGGAAGGGCTTAGGGCCTTTGAAAAAAGGGAGCTTTCCATCATTCCGTAATAAATTCAGGGACCTCTTTCAGGCTTCAAAAATTTAACCCTAAATTACAGGTGAATTTTTTTGAACATTCATGAAACTAGCAAAGAAAATAGGGTACATTATTTTGGCCCTTATCCTCCTTATTGTCATATCAGGGTACCTATTCGTAAAATTGCACAAGCCTGATTATTCTGGCGAAAAAAAACTCCCGAACCTTCAAAACGAGGTCCAAGTGTATTTTGATGAATATGGGATTCCCCATATTTACGGTCAATCCGAAGAAGATGCCTTTAGGGCACTGGGATATGTACATGCCCAGGACCGACTTTGGCAGATGGAACTCTTAAGACGAATTGGTAGTGGTGGACTCTCAGAAGTTTTTGGCAAGGATTTAATCGGTACGGATAAATTCTTTCTTTCCTTGGGAATTGATGAAGCCTCCAAGGAAGCCGTCTCCAAACTAAATGGGAATAACGAGGGCGTTTCCATTATCAATGCCTATTTGGACGGACTCAATCAGTTTGTGGAAGAAGGACCAACCCCGGTAGAGTTTTACCTTACCGGTATTGATAAGACCAAGTTTACCATTACCGATGTTTACAATACCATGGGCTATATGGCCTTTAGTTTTGCCATGGGCCATAAGACCGATCCGTTATTGAGCAATATCAAGGATAAATTAGGTCCCGAGTATTTAAAGGATTTGGCCATTCATTCAGATTCTAGCACCATATGGATAAGGAATTACAAAGAATCTTCTAAAGATTCCATAGGAAATTCCATAACCGCAACGGTGACCGATGCGCTTAGTCAATTAAAACTTCCACTTTTTGAAGGAAGTAACAGCTGGGTTTTAGCTCCTCCAAAAACAAAAAATGGGAAGGTCATCTTTGCCAACGACCCCCATATTGGCTTTGCCCAACCTTCGGTTTGGTATGAGGCCCATATAGAAACACCCACGTATTCAAAATACGGTTATCACATTGCGGGCATTCCATTTCCAGTACTGGGTCATAATAGGGATATTGCCTATGGAATGACCATGTTTGAGAACGACGACGTTGATTTTTACTATGAAGAAAACAATCCCGATAATGCCAATCAGTACAGGCACAAGGGTACTTGGACAAATTATGAAAAAGTAACAAAATCAATTAAGGTCAAGGATTCGACCGATGTGGAATTCACTTTCAAGAAATCGGTACATGGCCCCATCTTAAATGGCATTGCGAACCAAATTCAAGGAGAACGCCCCATATCCATGTATTGGGTGTATACACAGGAAGAAAATACGGTGGTCGATGCTTTTTACGAAATAAGCC
>JAUIGC010000164.1 GCA_030429835.1 Bacteroidia bacterium | reverse complement strand
CAATTTTAATTCCCGTTTAAGAAATGCAATTGTACCAAGAGCAAACGATAAGGGTTCATAATTCCCTTACGGGCAAAAAAGAGACTTTTGTTCCCATAAACGAAGGGCATATTGGCATGTACGTCTGTGGCCCTACGGTATACAGCAACGTGCATCTTGGAAATTGCAGGACTTTCATGTCATTTGACATGATTTTTAGATATTTCCGCCATTTGGGATATAAGGTAAGGTATGTAAGAAACATTACCGATGCCGGACATTTGGTGGATGATGCTGAGGATGGTGAGGACAAAATAGCCAAAAAAGCCAGGTTGGAGCAATTGGAACCCATGGAAGTCGTACAACGTTATACTGTAGACTTTCACAATATATTGGAGAAATTTAATTTTCTTCCACCTAGTATTGAGCCTACCGCAACGGGCCATATCATAGAACAAATTGAAATCATTAAGGATATCCTAGAAAAAGGATATGCCTATGAGGTAAACGGTTCTGTCTATTTTGATGTTGTGAGGTTTAATGAATCCAACGAATATGGCAAGCTAAGTGGAAGAAAACTGGAGGACATGATTGCGAACACACGTGAGCTTACGGCCCAGGATGACAAAAAAAGTCCCCAGGATTTCGCCCTTTGGAAAAAAGCCGAACCAGAACATATCATGCGCTGGCCTTCTCCGTGGGGAGACGGATTTCCAGGGTGGCATTTGGAGTGTACCGCCATGAGCACAAAATATCTTGGCGAAACGTTTGATATTCATGGTGGCGGTATGGATTTGAAATTTCCTCACCATGAATGTGAAATAGCCCAGGCAGAAGCAAGTAATGGTAAGTCTCCGGTAAAATATTGGATGCATGCCAATATGCTTACCCTCAACGGGAAAAAAATGGCTAAATCTACCGGAAACAGTATTCTTCCGGGGGAAATTTTTTCTGGTGAAAACGATATTCTTAGCAAGCCCTTCTCCCCTGCCATGGTACGCTTTTTCATGATGCAGGCGCATTATGCGAGTATTTTGGATATTAGCAATGATGCCTTGTTAGCTTCGGAAAAAGGGTTTAACAAATTAATGGATTCCATGAACTCCATAAAGTTGCTACCCGTTGGAAATAAAACAGATTTTGATATTGAGGCTTGGAGACAAAGTTGTTATGATGCCATGAACGACGACTTTAACACCCCTATTCTCATTGCAAAGCTATTTGATGCGGTTAAACACATCAACCTTATTAAAGAAGGATCGGAGACAATCACCCAAAAGGATAAGGAATTACTTCTGGAAACCATGCAAAATTTTGTTTTAGACATCTTAGGATTGGAAGACAAGCAAGGGTCCAGTGTAGATTCCGAAAAATTGAGCGGGGTTGTGGAACTGTTGATTCAATTAAGAAAGGAAGCCAGGGAGAACAAAGATTTTACCACTTCCGATAAAATAAGGGACCAATTGGCAGAATTGGGCATTCAATTAAAAGACGGGAAAGAAGGTACTACCTATAGCCTTTAATTAGGAATACCTGATGGTTTTTACTTTGGCCTGATATTCCCCGGGTGAAAGTTGTTGCCTGTTTTTAAAGACGCGGTTAAAATAAGATCTACTTTCAAAACCGCACCGCATATAGATATCTTTAATGCTCAGTCTAGGATTCTGCAATAAACCTGTAGCCAATTTTATTCGCTCATTATTAATGAATTCTATAGGTGAAATTCCAAGCTCATTTTTAAAAACCCTGTAAAAATGTGAGGGGCTCATATATGCCTTCTTACTAAGATCTTCAACATTCAACGGTTCGTCTAGATGTTCCCGTATATATCTAATGACATAAGAAAGTCTATTATTGCTATTTATGGACATTTGGGAACTGGTATAGATTTTACGTTCATTGGTCTGCAAAATCCTAATAATCAACTCTCTTAACATGTTATCCACAAAAAAATCCTTAGAGGGGTGGTTTTCAGAAAAAAGAAAGAGCAATCTCTGTAGGATTTGAAAAATTCCAGGGTCGTTCACAAAATGAAAGTTGTAATCCATCAAACTCCACTCTTTCTCGTCATCCTTGGTCATACTTTCGTTCATGAACTGAAGTACGTTTTTAATTTTCTCCTCGGAGATGGCCATTGCCAAACATCGGGTAGGGTTTTTTGACTTTGCTTCCGGGAAGTCGATGCACATGGTTTCGTTCGCGGGAAGCACCAAGGACTCACCGGGCAAAAAATCAAAAGATTCGTAATCTCTTAGATGCATTATTTTTTTACCCTCTATCATGCTAGCCAAAACAGGCTGGCTAAATTCCAGAAGCACCTTCTCCGCTTCCTCATGGGTTTCAAAAACATGCATTGCTGCATTTTTTAGCGTATAGGAAGTTTGGTTCTCCACCATGGTCTCCAATCTTCTTCCTTTTAAAAAGGTATCGGACAACTTTAACATTTTCTAGTAATTCCAAGTCATATTTTAATGAATGTACAAAAATTTATACTTAAAAAAATCATAATGATAGAATTGTTCATGTTATTCATAGAATCCTTCAGACCATTATACTTCTTCTATTGTAGTTTTATAAATCTCTTGATTCCAAGGATTTGAAAACATTTAACTGATTTATTAAATTTTTAAACTTTTAAGATATGGGCAATACAGCTACTGTAGCGCAGGATGTGCTACAAAAACCGACATTCAAAAATCAATATGAAAATTTTATTGGAGGTAAATGGACCGCTCCCGTGAAAGGGGAATATTTTGAAAACACGTCTCCTGTAGATGGAAAATCCTTCACTAAAATTCCAAGATCTACGGCAGAGGATATTAATAAGGCCATAGACGCGGCATGGGAGGCAGCACCCTCTTGGAACAACTCCTCTGCAACGGAACGAAGTAATATGCTATTGAAAATAGCAGACGTCATGGAAAAGAATTTGGAAGTTTTGGCAAGAGCCGAGACTTGGGACAATGGAAAGGCCATACGGGAAACTAGGGCTGCGGATTTACCGTTGGCCATAGATCACTTTAGATATTTTGCCGGTGTAATAAGAGCCGAAGAGGGATCGGTGAGCGAATTGGACAGTAATACCGTAGCTTTGAACGTTACTGAACCCCTAGGTGTGGTTGGACAGATAATACCCTGGAACTTCCCTATTTTAATGGCAGTTTGGAAACTGGCTCCGGCATTGGCCGCGGGCAACTGTGTGGTATTGAAGCCAGCGGAGCAAACCCCTGTAGGAATATTGATTCTAGTAGAATTAATCCAAGATATTCTACCCGCCGGTGTTCTAAACGTAGTCAATGGATTTGGCGCAGAAGCCGGTAAGCCATTGGCATCTAGTCCAAGAATCAATAAAGTTGCCTTTACAGGTGAGACCACTACCGGGCAATTGATTATGCAATATGCCTCTAAGAATATCACTCCGGTAACTTTGGAGTTGGGAGGTAAATCACCAAATATATTCTTCGAGAACATAATGGATGCGGACGATGAATTCTTCGATAAATGTATCGAAGGTGCAAATATGTTCGCTCTTAATCAAGGTGAGGTTTGTACCTGTCCCTCTAGAATGCTCGTACAGGAAAGCATTTTTGACGCCTTCATGGAGCGTGTTATAGAAAGAACAAAAGCCATTAAGATGGGGCATCCATTAGATCCAAGTACTATGATGGGAGCCCAGGCATCTAGTGACCAATTTGAAAAAATCCTGAACTATATACAAATCGGAAAGGAAGAAGGATGCGAAGTATTGACAGGAGGTGAACAGGCATACAATGAAGGACTTGAAGGTGGTTTTTATATTCAACCCACCGTACTCAAAGGAAATAATAAAATGAGGGTTTTCCAAGAAGAAATTTTTGGTCCTGTGGTCTGCGTCACCACCTTTAAGGATGAGGCAGAGGCCATAGAAATTGCTAATGATACCCTGTATGGACTTGGCGCTGGGGTTTGGACCAGGGACACCCACCAAGCTTATACCGTTTCACGGGCAATCAAAGCGGGTAGGGTCTGGGTAAACTGTTATCACCTTTACCCTGCACATGCACCTTTTGGAGGGTACAAAAAGTCTGGAATTGGTAGGGAAAATCACAAGATGATGTTGTCACACTACAGACAAACAAAGAACATGCTTATCTCCTACGATAAGAAAGCAATGGGATTCTTTTAATAAAATAAACATGAAAACCAAAAGGGTATTGGTTAGCGATAAAGCTGCCCAAGTTATTAGGGAGCTCAAGGAAAAACATGGTGAACTTATGTTCCACCAAAGTGGGGGTTGTTGCGATGGCTCCTCCCCCATGTGTTTTCCAAAAGGTGAACTCATGATAGACGATAACGATGTTTGGTTGGGCACCATTGAGGGATGTGAGTTTCATATGTCCCAAGACCAATTTGAATATTGGAAGCATACCCAGCTCACCGTAGATGTAACACCTGGTAGAGGGGCAAGCTTTTCATTGGAAATACCTATGGGCATACGCTTTGTCATAAAATCAAGACTCTACACTCCAGAAGAGTCGGAAAACTTGGAACCTGTCCGGGTGGGTGAATAATATCCCTGTTGTATTTATTAAATAAAAGGTCCGTGTAGCACGGGCCTTTTTTACTATAAATACGATAATATATTATGTAACTTTACTGAATATTTCTTGGCCTTGAAGCTTACTTTTAAAAACATATTGATTGCCCCATTCGTCCTATTGGTACGTTTTTATCAACTGGCCATTTCCCCTTATACCCCGGCAACGTGTAGATATTCTCCAACATGTTCCCAATATACCCTGGAAGCTCTCAAAAAACATGGTCTGTTTAAGGGAGGTTGGTTGTCCATAAAAAGAATTTTTAGTTGTACGCCCTGGGGTGGAAAGGGATATGACCCCGTACCCTAAAAATTGTACGGATAGCACATTTGATAGGATATTTCGTAAAGGGTAATCGAGGCTATTTACGTATATTAGCCCTTCAAAATCAACTCGCATGTACTTCTTAGGAATTATTTGGAATCCCAACGAAACCCTTTTCAATATAGGACCCATCCAAATAAAATATTACAATTTGCTATGGATCATAGCATTTGCCATTGGTTGGTATCTCATGAAAAAGATATTCATCAATGAGAAAAAATCTGTGGAGCAATTGGATTCCCTATTCGTATATACCGTTTTGGGTACCATGCTAGGAGCCAGATTAGGCCATGTATTCTTTTATGATTGGCCCTATTATAAAAATCATTTATTGGAAATTCTATTGCCCATTAGGGAGAGCGATACGGGAAGCCTACTTTTTGGCCTCATCGATGGATATGAATTTACCGGTTTTACGGGACTTGCCAGTCATGGGGCAACTATTGGAATCATTATCGCCACTTACCTGTTTACCAAAAAACACCCCGGTTTCAGTGTCTTATGGATATTTGACAGACTTACCATTCCGGTATCTATTGGAGCTTTTTGTGTGCGTTTGGGCAACTTTTTTAATTCTGAGATCAATGGAAAAACGGTAGACGAGTCATTCATTTTTGCCACTAAATTTATTAGGGATTCGGATGACCTTCACCCTTCTAAGGCATTGGGAGTAACTAAAGAAAGGAGCTTAAATGCTGCTTATGATGCCATTGAGAACAATCCTCAATTTTCGCAATATTTAGCCGAAATCCCATATCGACATCCAGCCCAGTTGTACGAAGGAATCTGCTATATTTTTGTATTTATTCTTTTATATTACCTCTACTGGAAGACGGACAAAAAGAACAAACCGGGTTACCTTTTTGGTTTGTTCCTTATTCTCTTGTGGACCGTTCGTTTCTTTGTGGAATTCGTAAAAAAGAGCCAAGGCGGTTTTGAGGAATCGTTGGGATTACTGTCTACAGGGCAGTGGTTGAGTATTCCGTTTATACTACTTGGGTTCTACTTCATGTTCAGACCCGTAAAAACTCACTAAAAGCACTATACATGAAAGTTTATAGGTACCTTTTAGGTCTTGCAATCATTTTTTCACTAGTCATTCAGTCCTGTAAGGAGGAATCGAAAAAGGTGATAAAAACAACACCTGTTTCCTTCACCAAGGAAGGTTCGTTAAGTATCTATAACCAGGAAACGGATTCCTTGATTACATCATTGGATATTGAAATTGCCGAATCCGATTATGAGACCCAAACCGGATTGATGTATCGCAAAAGCATGGAAACCAACCAAGGGATGTTATTTATTTTTCCTGATGTTGCCATGCACTCCTTTTACATGAAGAATACGGAATTTCCCTTGGACATCATATTCGTAAACGAAGACTTAAAAATTGCCAGTATTCAAAAAAACGCGGAACCTTTTAATGAAAGTGGGCTTTCCTCTAAAGTACCCGTAAAGTACGTTTTGGAGATTAATGCCGGTCTGTCGGATGCATGGTCCCTTGAAGTTGGTGACACTATAACGTTCTCAAGGTTATAACCCCATGAACTATTCCATGGAAGGAGAGGAAACCGAAAGGCTAACCTTTAGAAAATTAACCATGTCCGATTTCGAGGATTGGCTCCCCTTTCATCAAGAACCTAAATCTTCCGAGGTTTGGACTGGCTTACCCAAAGACCCCAAAGTAGCCTGCACCGAGCAATTTCAACGTATTTTTGAGCGCTATGAGAAAGGTTTGGGGGGCATGCACGCTCTAATTGATAGAAAAACTAAAAAGCTCGTTGGAATTTGCGGTTTGTTGGTACAAATCGTTGACGATACAGAGGAACTGGAAATTGGATATTCCATACTCCCAGAATATTGGGGAAAAGGATATGCCTCAGAAGCCGCAGAAAAATGTAAAGCTACCGCATTTAAAAATCAATGGGCCAACCATCTCATTTCCATTATCCATATTGATAACGAACCTTC
>JAUIGC010000163.1 GCA_030429835.1 Bacteroidia bacterium | reverse complement strand
TGGCGCCCATTTTTTTTTCAAGGGAAGGGATATTGGTGTTTTCATCCACGAGCACATAGGTAAAATAATTGGTTGTGGTCCAACTGGTATTTTTGTCTTCTATGACGAGTAAAAAATCAAAATCAAAATGGGATTTGATAGCGGGATTATTTTTTACAATTCCCGTTATGGTATAGGGCTTGTCCTTGTTATTATCCAAAAACAAGGTCTTTCCTAATGCATCGCCATTTGGAAAATACCTTTGAGCCTTATCTTCGGTGAGTATTATACTGCTAGGGTTTTTAAAAACCTCATCCCTATCGCCCTCTAAAAAGTCCAATTCCAATATCTCTACTGCCCGCTGATCGGCAAAAACAAAACCGTCATCCAACATGTTTTGTGAAGACCCTTGAATTCTCAGTGTCCTTTTTCCCGCACCGAACAATTCGCTTGTATTTATTTTACCGGCTTTCTCAATTTCTGGATAGGTCGATTCCAAAGTTTCTGCAAAAAGTCTTTGAAAATGAACACTTTTCAAAACCTCACCATCCATACTTCCTTGCATTACCACCCTAAATATTCTATCCTTTTTTTGGTAGTGATTATCATAGCTCAATTCATTATTTATGAAAAGGGCTATTAACAAACAGGCTGCTATCCCAATGGAAAAACCTCCTATTTTGATAATGGTAAAGAGTTTGTCCTTTTTTATATTTCGCCAAGCGATTTTTAAGTGGTTTTTAAACATACTATTCGTTTCTTGATGAGATGATGAACCTTGTTTTATTTTGTAAAACTAATTTCATGCCACTTCAATAAACATCTGATTTTAAAATACTTAAATTTTATACACATCGAGGACTGTAAAATATTTGGACAAAACATGTACAATATATTTACAACCTTTTACTAGTATGATAAAGATTTATGGAATTATGCTTTGGTTACTTTTTGGGTGTTCCTATGCGTTTTAAAATTCCGGGAAATCTTGTTGTTTGGACTTGCTTACTCCGTCCTCAAACTTTTTACTGGGTTGGCCTTGGCGGCTTTAATCGCTTGAAAACTTACCGTAAGTAAGGTTACACCAAGTGCTCCCAACATAGCCAAGGCAAAAATCCACCACTTTAAGACAACTCGATAAGGATATTCTTGCAGCCATCCGTTCATAATGAAATAGGCAATGGGGACAGCGATAAAACAAGAAATGATGACCAGCTTTAAAAAGTCTTTGGAAAGCATGTTCCATACATTGAATATAGATGCCCCCAATACCTTGCGAACACCAATTTCCTTCTTGCGCTGCTCCGCAACGAAGGATGTAAGTCCAAAAAGCCCAAGACAACTGATCAAGATGGCCAAAGCAGTAAATACTCCGGACAAGGTTCCTATGCGTTCTTCCGAAGCAAATTTTTCTCCATACTGACTGTCCACAAACTCATATTCAAAAGGGATATCTGGAAAATGCTCCTTGAACACCCTTTCTACTACCGCTAAATTCTGTCCAGCACTTTGGTCCGGGTTCAATCTAAGGTTATAATAACTTCCATTATTAAACCGATCATATACATAAATACCTTGTTTCACGGGTTCGTAAGGAGATTGGGTAATCATGTCCTGTACTACGCCTATAATTTTCAAGGGAGGCCCCGGGTCTTCCTCGTCATCGTCCTTTAGAAGTTTCCCTACGGGGTCTGGCATGCCCAAATACTTTTTGGCGGTTTCATTGATGAGTACGCCCAAGGAATCCGTAGCATATTCCCTTGAAAAATCCCTGCCCTCCACTATTTTTAAATTGAGCGACTTGGCATATTCCGGTGAAACCTCGGTCCAGGCCAAATCTTCCTGAAAACCTTCCGGTTTTCCTTCCCAAGTAAATCCACTTCTATTAGACCAAATCTGCGTTGTGGGACTACTGGAAGTGGACATTTCTACCACTGCTCCAGAACCTATAAACTCGTTTCGCATTAAATCATATTTCCCCACAAAATCTTGACTGAAGGTAGGTATCTGGATGAGACCTTCCTTATCATAGCCTACGGGTCGATTTTTGGCGTAATTGATTTGCTGCATTACGATAACAGTACCAATGATAAAGGCCACGGAAACCGTAAACTGTAACACCACCAATATCTTTCTAGGAAGACCTGCGTACTTGCCGGCCTTAAATGAACCCTTTAGAACATCTACAGGTCTAAAGGAGGAGAGATATAACGCAGGATAACTTCCGGCCAATAAGGAAGTGAACAAGATAAACCCAAGGGACACCAGCCAAAACGTACCATTGGCCCAAGGAAAGGAGATTTCCTTTCTAGACAGTTCATTAAAACCGTTCAATGAAAGAAGTACCATGACCAAAGCCAAAACAAATGCGAAAAGGACCACCAAAAAAGACTCGCTTAAAAACTGATAGACCAACTGACCCTTCTGGGAGCCTATGGATTTACGAATACCAACCTCCTTGGCCCTTTTCTCAGAGCGTGCGGTACTCAGGTTCATAAAGTTGATGCAGGCCAATAGTAGCACAAATGCCCCAATAATGCCAAAAAGCCAAACATATTTGATGCGGCCGCCTACTTGTTTTCCATTTTCAAAACTGCCCCTAAGATGCCAATCCTCCATGGGAAATAGAAAAATTTGTGGATTGAACTCCGCGCTATTCTCATTCAAGGTCTTTTTTACATCCTTTATTTTGGTTGTAACACCCGCCATTGTGGTGTTATCCGCAATTTGCACGAACATTTGAAAGGAATTGTTTCCCCACTGGTCCTCTGCATTTCGTATCCATTCATTATTGGCCAAATACTTTTCCCAAGGAATGATAAATTCGGTATCGTTGAAGGTGTTATTAAAAGGAATATCCTTATAAACGGCACTAACGTTCATATCATGCTCGTTGCTCACTTTGATGGTTTTTCCAATAGGGTCTTCACTGCCAAAAAGCGCATTGGCCGTGGATTCCGATAACATAATAGAATTGATTTCCCTTAATCCGTCCCTTTCCCCTTTTATGATTTCCAAATTAAAAAGTTCCGGACCTACACGCTGCATATAATTGCCCGGTCTGGAAATACTCTTCTCCCCATATTTAAGGTAATGGTCATTGGTCCATGAACACATGATCAAATGCTCAAAATTGTCACTATAACCATCCCTCAGGGCCTTTTCAAGAGGTCTAGGTATAGCTGGCCCCGTTCCAGTTTCTCCATTGAAGGTTTGGGACTGAAAAATCTGCGCGATTTTTTCCTTATTCTTAAAATAGCTATTATAGGAAAGTTCGTCCTGTATCCAAAGACCAATGATCAAGGTAACCGCCATTCCTAGGGCCAGTCCACCAATATTGATAACCGAATACCCTTTGTTTTTTAAAAGATTTCTCCAGGCGATTTTCAGATAGTTTTTAAACATGATTGATGAATTTTTTATGCTGCAACTACGCTTAGCACAGGTTGATGTTTTAATAAAGACTATCTTTTTTTATAATTGTGTCACTCTGTGCGCAAACTTTTTATTGGATTTGCTCTTGCGGCTTTGATTGCTTGAAAACTAACGGTAACAAAGGCTACTATCAGGGTCAACCCTCCGGAAACAAGGTAAACCCACCATGATATATCTATTCTAAAGGCAAATTCTTCCAGCCAATTGCTCATAAAATACCAAGAAACCGGTATGGCAATAAGAATGGAGATGAAGACCAACTTCAAAAAATCTTTTGAAAGTAGGCCTGCAATGGTTCTCACGGAAGCACCAAGGACTTTTCTCACCCCTATTTCCTTAATCCTATTTTCCGCAACATAACTTGCCAAACCGAACAAGCCCAGGCAGGAGATAAAAATGGTCAAAAGCGTAAAAATATTGGCGAGTTTCCCCGTCGTACGCTGGTCGTTGAACTTTTTGGCATAAGCGGCGTCCACAAATTCATAGTTAAAGGGATATTCCGGATTGTATTTATTAAAAATCCGTTCGGCCACGGCCAAATTTTGGGCCGTGTTCACCTCTGGGTTCATTCTCATATGAATGACATTGAACCACCCTTTGGCACCTTCTATGACCATAGGTTCTATTTTTTGGAATGGAGAATTGTAAACAAAGTCCTTCACCACCCCTATAATATGCCAATCTATTCCATTGTCCTTTATTTTCTTACCAATAGGGTCTTCAAAGCCCATTAATTCCAGGGCAGATTGATTTAAAATTGCCGCGGTAGAATCTGTTGGGTATTTTTGAAGATCAAAATCCCTTCCTTCTATAAGTTCGAGTCCCATGGTATTTACAACATCGTCATCGGAAATCAGTCTATGAACAATGGTCTTATCCTGCTCTTTTTTACCTTCCCACTCAAAACCCCAAGTATTGCTCCAACTTTCGGTAATGGGTGAATTGGTCTTGGTTACCGCTGTAAAGGCCCCGGATTCAAGTAATTCGGTCTTTATCAAATCATAATTCTTTTCCATATCACCTTCAAGAGAACTATAGATCAGGTTGTTCTTAGCGTAGGCCAATTGCCTATTTTGAACTTTATGAAGCTGCTGAGTAATTATCAGGGAAGCGGTTATAAGTACTATAGCTACCGAAAATTGAAGAATGACCAACACTTTTCTTGGTGTAACCATCGCATCCACTTTTTTAAAAGTACCCCTTAATACCGATGATGGTTTGAATCCCGATAGATATAGGGCCGGATAACTACCGGCCAACAATCCCGTGAAAATAGTAACCGCTGTAGCAAAGATCCAAAAACCGATGCTTGTCAAATCTAAAGAAAGAGGCCTCTCCACCAAATCGTTAAAAGAGGGAAGCAATAACAGTACGATAATGACTGCAAAAGTTGCGGAAATGAAGGTAATAAGAACAGATTCTCCTATAAATTGCCCAATCAACAGCTTTCTAGGAGCGCCCAATACCTTACGTACACCAACTTCCTTGGATCTCTTTTCACTACGGGCCGTGCTAAGGTTCATAAAATTGATGCAGGCAATGATCAATATGATTATGGCAATAAGCCCGAACATTCGTATCAGTTCAATCCTTCCTCCCTTTTCCATACCATTTTCAAATTCTCCATATAGGTACATGCGGGAATATGGGTATAACAGCGTTTTCATATCGGGGGTATCCTTGTCATAATTCTTTCGCAGCGTCGCTATCTTCTCCGAAAATTTTTCTGGATCCGTCTTATCTTTTAAAAGTACATACGTGGCTACCGAATTATTTCCCCAGTGTTCATCGTCCCACCCTTGTTGGGTCAAATAGGACCATGGAATCAAAAACTCAAAATTAAAATGTGTGTTGGAAGGGAGATCCTTTAAAATCCCAGTCACTTTAAAGGTGTCTCTGTTATCTATTTTGACCATTTTACCCATAGGGTCCTGGTTTCCGAATATCTTTTGGGCTAAGGACTCTGTAATCAATACGGAATTGACATCATTAAGAACGGTATTGATATCACCTTGTAGCAACGGAAATGAGAACATATCCAAAAAATCCGGATCTACCATGGTTCCGGTTGCCTTGATTTTTTGGTCACCCCAAGCGAATAGAAATGTATTGTCATAGAAATAACGGGTAACCTTCTCTACTTCAGGGTAATCCTTTTTAATGGCAGGCGCCATTGGTTTTGGTGTGGAATTCCAAGTCCATATTTCCCCTTCAATTGCATACTGGTTATTTACTTCATATAATCGGTTTATTTTATCATGAAATCTATCAACCCCCAGCTCATAGTTTATCCATAGAACAATCAATGTAGTCATGGCCAGTCCAATGGATAATCCAAGGATATTCAAAAGAGAAAAACTTCTGTTTCTAATTAAGTTCCTCCAGGCTATTTTTAAATAGTTCTTGAGCATCATTTTATTGTTTTAGCCCCTCCCTTTCCCTCCCCATGGGGAAGGGAGCACAATGAGGTTGATTTTTATTGTTTATTCCATTTGGATTTGGAACACCATCCTTTGGATGGATTCAAAATAACTTTTCACATTATGTTGTACCCAATTTCCCTCTGCTTGGGTTGGTCCTGATAGCTATCCGGATAGGGGTTGGGCCCTATTCGGTTCTTAAGCTCTTAACTGGGTTCACAATCGATGCCTTTATACTTTGATAGCTGACGGTAATGACTGCAACGGCTATGGCCAAAAAGGCCGCTAGAGCGAACACCCACCATGGAATATCAATTTTATAGGAGAAATCCTCTAACCACTTGTTCATGGCATACCATCCTAGTGGTAAAGAAATTAAAATGGACACGCCCACCAACTTTAAAAAATCCATGGTGAGTTTTACCGAAATTTGTGTCACACTCGCTCCAAGCACTTTGCGTACACCAATTTCCTTAACACGCTTTTCGGCATTGAAGGCAGCTAATCCAAATAACCCCAAACAAGCAATGATAATGGACAGTACGGTGAATATGACAAAAATATTTCCCAATCTACGCTCACTCTGGTAGGAGTCGTTAAAGGAATCGTCCATGAAATAGTAGTTAAAGGGTTCTCCCGGTACAATATTGTTCCATACATTCTCTATTTTTGAAACGGCATTTTCAAAATTGCCCGCCTCAATCTTAATGGCCATGGCATAGGCATTATTGGCCAATCTTAGACTTAATGCATCTATTTCCTCTTTCATGGTTTCGAAGTGGAAATCCTTTACCACTCCTACAATCGTAAAGAACTCTGGGTTTTCAGCATTGAAGTCAGGTGAATATCTTTCCCCTAAAGCAGTCTCGGGGGTTAGTTTCATTACTTTTACAGCAGTTTCATTGACTATGATAGCCGTTGAATCATTGCCGAAATTTTCATCAAAATTACGTCCGGCAACCAACTCAAAACCCATAGTGGGTACATAGTCATAATCCACACCCCAAGTTTGCATACTTA
>JAUIGC010000162.1 GCA_030429835.1 Bacteroidia bacterium | reverse complement strand
CGGGGCTCCCATAGATACAGTTCATTATAAGGATTTGATTATCCACTATGCCGGAAAATTTAAAATAAAGCCGAAGACCTTGGATGATGCCATTTTCTTTGAAAAGGATAGTATCTACAGGGATTTGGACAAAATAAGAAGTTCCAGACAGCTTAATAGTTTAAACATATTTAAGTATCCCAATATCATTTTTGAAGAAGATAGCGTCCAAAACTTGGTGAATACCAATATTTATTTAGCTCCAAAACCAAAGTATTCGCTAGGCACCAATTTTGAAGTAAGTAGGTCGAATTTACGAAGGATAGGTGTAGGTATGGGTGCCTCACTTCTTATAAGGAACATTTTTAAGGGAGCGGAAAATTTAAGCCTTTCCGCAGATGGGGCTTTTGGTCTTTTAAGTACTGAGATATTTCAAGATGATTTTTTCTCGGAAATAGGAGGTGATATTTCCCTTGACTTTCCAAGAATTTGGTTTCCCTTTATCAATACATCCAGCATTATACCTAATTATACACTTCCAAAAACAAGGATTGCCATAGGTACCAGTTTTCAAAAAAATATTGGTCTGGATAAACAGACCTTTAATACGATTTTGGGATACAATTGGTCTCCTAACGATTTTAAAAAGCATGCGGTTGAACTACTGAATATTCAGTTTGTTAGAAACGTCAACAGGAATCGGTTTTTTAGTGTTTACCGAAATACCTATGAACAATTGGATGCTATTGCCGATGATTATGACGGATACCAAGACCCCAATGACCCAACGGATTCCGCACAAAGTTTCCCCGAACTGGCACCATTTTTTGAAACCGCTGAAGGATCAGAAAATCCACGTCTATTGGTTCCCGATGATAATCCAGAAACACCGGACGGAACATCCGGTTTTACACAGGCTATCCTTAACGGCACAATTTCACCGATGACAACAGAAGACCTAAGGCAGGTCAGTAGAATAGAGGAGCGCAGACAACGCTTAACAGAGAACAATCTTATTTTCACTACCAATTACACATTTAACAAAAACAACCGAAATGGTATCTTGGATAACAATTTCTATCAATTTAGGTTTAAGATAGAAAGTGCTGGAAACCTATTATCCGGTTTCTCCAATTTGGTCCCTTTTAATGAGAATGATAATGGTCAGCTATTGGTTTTTGGTGTGCCTTTTTCGCAGTACATAAAAACAGAATTCGATTATGTAAAATACTGGGACCTCTCCCGTTCTAACGTGTTAGCGGCAAGGACCTTTTTTGGTATAGCCATACCTTACGGTAACTCCAACAATATTCCATTTGTAAGAAGTTACTTCGCAGGGGGGTCTAACGATAACAGGGCCTGGTTTCCATATTCCTTGGGGCCCGGTAGGACTTCGGCCTTGAACGATTTCAATGAGGCAAACTTAAAATTGGCGTTAAACTTGGAATATCGCTTTCCTTTGTTCGGAGATTTGAACGGGGCCGTATTTGCTGATGCGGGCAACATCTGGAATGTGTTTGACGATGTGGAAAACAAGGATGCCACATTCAACGGTTTTGAATCGTTAAAGGATATCGCCTTGGGATCGGGCTTTGGCCTTCGATATGATTTTACTTACTTTTTATTTCGGTTGGACCTAGGATTTAAAACCTACAATCCGGCAGAAATCCCCTCCAAAAGATGGTTTAGGGATTATAATTTTGCAAATTCCGTATTGCAAATAGGTATAAACTATCCCTTCTAAGTTTAATTGTTTTATTACTTTTGTTGCACAATTTTAGAAACTAAAAACACCAATAAGGATTATGGCTCATAATATTAAACCAGGAGTAGCTACCGGAGATCAAGTACAGGAAATTTTCAAGTATGCAAAAGAAAAAGGTTTTGCGTTACCGGCCGTTAACGTAATAGGTTCAAACACTATTAACGGTGTACTTGAAACTGCCGCAAGCTTAAATGCTCCTGTCATCATTCAATTTTCAAATGGAGGTGCACAGTTCAATGCAGGAAAAGGACTTTCCAACGAAGGCCAAAATGCTGCTATAAAGGGTGCAGTTGCGGGAGCCAAACATGTACACCAGTTAGCCGAAGCCTATGGTGCAACGGTAATCCTACATACGGACCACTGCGCCAAAAAATTACTGCCTTGGATAGACGGATTATTGGATGCAAGTGAAAAACATTACGCAGAAACCGGAAAATCCTTGTTCAGCTCCCATATGATTGACTTGTCCGAAGAATCCTTGGAAGAAAATATTGAAATCTGTAAAGGCTATTTGGAGCGAATGAGCAAAATGGAGATGACCTTGGAAATTGAATTGGGCATCACGGGAGGTGAAGAGGATGGTGTGGACAATTCCGGTGTAGACGATTCAAAACTATACACGCAACCAGAAGAAGTGGCCTACGCTTACGAGGAGCTTTCCAAGGTTAGCCATAGATTTACAATTGCCGCTGCCTTTGGAAATGTGCATGGGGTATACAAACCGGGTAACGTAAAACTGACTCCAAAAATTCTAAAGAACTCTCAGGAGTATATTTCTGAAAAATACGGTGTAGGTCATAATCATATAGACTTTGTTTTCCACGGAGGTTCAGGTTCATCCGTTGAAGAAATTAGGGAAGGAATCAGCTATGGAGTGATTAAAATGAATATCGATACGGATCTGCAATATGCCTTCTTGGCAGGGGTTCGTGATTATGTACAGGACAACAAGGACTATTTACAGTCACAAATAGGAAACCCCAAAGGTTCTGACGAACCGAACAAAAAATTCTACGATCCTAGAGTGTGGTTAAGGCACGGTGAAATTACCTTTGTTGAACGTCTAAAGCAGGCCTTTGAAGACTTGAACAACGTAAATACGCTGTAATTTTTGAGATAAATTTTAAATGGAAGACATGACGGCTTGGTTTAAAAGAAAGGAAAAAGGAATCCAGACTTCAACAGAGGAAAAAAAAGACACGCCTAAAGGCCTATGGTATAAGTCCCCGACAGGTAAAATTGTGGAATCGGAAGACCTCGCCAAAAACTTTTATGTAAGTCCGGAGGATGATTATCACGTGCGAATAGGAAGTAAGGAATATTTTAAAATCCTATTTGACAACAATAAATTTACGGAATTGGATGCCAAGCTTTCTTCCAAAGACCCTTTGAAGTTTGAGGATACCAAAAAATACGGAGATCGACTCAAGGCCGCACAAAAGAAAACCGGTCTGACGGACGCTGTACGAACCGGCTTCGGAAAGTCCATGGGAAAGGATATAGTCATTTGCTGTATGGATTTTGCCTTTATTGGAGGGTCCATGGGTAGCGTTGTGGGAGAAAAGATTGCAAGGGGAATCGATTATGCTATAAAAAAGAAAACACCTTTTGTGATGATTTCCAAATCTGGAGGAGCTAGAATGATGGAAGCGGCATTATCCCTAATGCAGTTGGCCAAGACCTCAGCAAAATTGGCACAATTGGCCGATGCAGGTTTACCTTACATTTCGCTGTGCACCGACCCTACTACCGGGGGAACTACAGCTTCCTATGCCATGTTGGGCGATATCAATATTGCTGAGCCCGGGGCTTTGATTGGTTTTGCAGGACCCAGGGTGGTAAAGGATACCACCGGAAAGGAGTTACCGGATGGTTTCCAATCCTCTGAATTTTTGCTGGAACATGGCTTTTTGGATTTTATCTCACATAGAAAAGACTTAAAAAAGAACATAAATCTCTATTTAGACCTTATCCAGAACAACCCGATACGTAAAATAGAGGCATCCGCATAAATTGAAAAAGTTTCTTGGGATTCCAAAAAAAGATATATCTTTGCGCCCTGATTGAAAATCAATCGGATACATAAAAATCATTTAACATAATATTGGAATGTATTTAACCAAAGAAATAAAAGCCGACATCTTTAAGAAGCATGGCGGAAAAGCGGAGAACACAGGTTCTACCGAAGGACAGATTGCGCTGTTCACACACCGTATCAATCATTTGACCGGTCACCTTAAACAAAATCACAAAGATTATAACACAGAAAGATCTTTGGTGAAATTGGTAGGTAAGCGCAGAAGTTTATTGGATTATCTTAAAAAGAAAGATATTGTAAAATACAGGGAGCTGATCAAAGAGCTTGGTATTAGAAAATAAATTAAAAAAAGGGGATGGTTAGCCATCCCCTTTTTTCAAAAATATGCTCCAAGTCTAAGGAGTAAAAATAGACACACACAAAAAGCTACACACAGTTTTTCATTGGTCCACACAACAACACAACAACACCGACCATAAAAATGGCGGTTAGACCATTGTTTAACAAACCTGAAAGCATCGGGTTTTAATCAAATTTTATGATTCCAAAAGTATTTAGAGAGGTCATTGACCTTGGTGACGGTAGGGAGATTTCTATCGAAACCGGAAAATTGGCAAAACAGGCCCATGGTTCTGTTGTTGTTCAATCTGGAAAATGTATGCTGTTATGTACAGTCGTTTCCAATTACAAACAAAGTGATGTGGACTTTCTTCCACTTACAGTAGATTACCGTGAAAAATTTGCCGCTGCGGGGCGTTACCCAGGTGGATTTTTCAAAAGGGAGGCACGCCCAAGTGATGGTGAAGTATTGACCATGCGCTTGGTAGACCGTGTATTGCGACCATTGTTCCCAAAAGATTATCATTCCGAAACGCAGGTTATGATACAATTAATGTCGCATGACGAAAATGTTATGCCAGACGCGATGGCAGGTTTGGCGGCGTCTGCTGCCATTCAATTGTCGGACTTTCCATTTGAGTGCCCCATTTCAGAAGTAAGGGTAGGTCGAGTGAATGGAGAATTTGTTATCAATCCATCATTTGCCCAATTGGAAGAATCCGATATCGATATGGTCATTGGTGCATCGGCAGACTCCGTGATGATGGTGGAAGGTGAAATGGATGAGATTTCCGAAGAGGAAATGACCGAAGCCATTAAATTCGCACACGAGGCCATAAAAGTTCAGTGTGCAGCACAGGTAAGATTGGCAGAAGCCTTTGGAAAAAAAGAAGTTCGTGAATATGAGCCAGAAAGAGAAGAGGAGGATTTAGCCAAAAAAGTTCACGGCCTTACCTATGACAAGGTATATGAAATTGCCAAAGCCGGTTCAGCAAAACATGAAAGAAGTGCTGCTTTTGAGGCCATAAAGGAGGAGGTAATTGCGTCTTTCAGCGAAGAGGAGCAGGAGGAATATGGCGGGTTGATTTCCAAATATTTTTACAAAGCTGAAAAAGCTGCCGTTCGTGACCTTACCTTGAACGAAGGATTAAGGCTTGATGGCCGTAAAACAAATGAAATTCGTCCCATTTGGTGCGAAGTGGATTATTTACCATCAACTCATGGTTCGGCCATATTTACACGCGGTGAAACACAGGCATTGGCTACGGTAACCTTGGGTACTTCAAGGGACGCAAACCAAATAGATATGCCATCCCAGGAAGGTGAGGAAAGATTTTACCTTCACTATAATTTCCCTCCTTTTTCAACAGGGGAAGCGAGACCGATCCGTGGAACTTCAAGAAGGGAAGTAGGTCACGGTAACTTGGCCCAAAGAGCTTTAAAAGGAATGGTTCCTGAAGACTGTCCTTATACGGTAAGGGTTGTTTCAGAAGTTTTGGAATCCAACGGATCTTCTTCCATGGCTACCGTGTGTTCGGGAACTATGGCATTGATGGATGCCGGTGTTCAATTGAAAAAACCGGTTTCCGGTATTGCTATGGGATTGATTACCGATACCGAATCCGGTAAATATGCCGTGCTTTCGGATATTTTAGGAGATGAGGACCACTTGGGCGATATGGACTTTAAGGTAACCGGAACCGCGGATGGTATCACAGCTTGCCAAATGGACATTAAGGTTAAAGGTTTATCCTATGAAATATTGGTAAAAGCCCTTAAACAAGCAAGGGACGGTCGCCTTCATATTTTGGAAAAATTGACGGACACTATTTCCGCACCAAATGCAGATGTTAAACCTCATGCACCAAAAATGGTTACCCGTATTATTCCAAACGAATTTATAGGTGCCTTGATTGGACCTGGTGGAAAGGTGATACAAGAACTTCAAAAGGAGACCAAGACGACAATCGTTATCAACGAAGATCCGGTAACAGAAGAAGGTATCGTGGAAATCTTAGGTACGGATCAAGCGGGAATCGATGCGGTATTGGCTAAAATTGATTCTTTGATGTTCAAACCTGAAGTAGGTAGCGTTTATGAGGTAAAAGTGATAAAAATGCTCGATTTCGGAGCTGTTGTGGAATATACCGAAGCTCCAGGAAATGAAGTATTGTTGCACGTATCCGAATTGGCCTGGGAACGTACGGAGAATGTTTCCGATGTAGTGAACATGGGGGATGTCTTTGATGTCAAATATTTTGGAATAGACCCTAGAACCAAAAAGGACAAGGTTTCCCGTAAGGCTCTTTTACCTAAACCGGAAGGTTTTAAGGAAAGACCTCCACGCGATAACAATCGCAGGGATGACCGTCGTGGAAACGATAGAAATCGCGATCGCGATAGAAAACCAAGAAGGGATTAGCATCAATTCCTATTAATTTACAAAGCCCCGGCCATTAGCTGGGGCTTTTTTCATTCCTTTTATCGATCAATTAAACTTTTTTATACCCAATTGTAACATTCTTGGAAAATTTACGTATAAGTATATGCAGTCTATGCAAATTGAACTTAATTTATTTTAATGAGACAGCTTAAGATTACAAAACAGGTCACCAATAGGGAGACCGCATCCTTGGACAAGTACTTGCAAGAAATTGGAAAAGTAGACTTGATTACCGCTGATGAAGAAGTAGAGTTGGCACAACGCATCAAGGCAGGCGACCAGATCGCTCTTGAAAAACT
>JAUIGC010000161.1 GCA_030429835.1 Bacteroidia bacterium | reverse complement strand
ACTCCAAGATGAACGTTTCACGTTTATCGGTTTTCTTCAGGGATTTTCATCAAATGTTGATTGATAGCTCCCCGATCAAAAGGGATAATCCCAATATTGTCATATTGACACCGGGCTCACATAACGAGACCTATTTTGAACATGCTTTTATGGCTTCGTTCTTAGGTTATCCCTTGGTGCAAGGAAACGATTTGGTGGTTCGTGACGGATTCCTTTGGATGAAATCCTTGCAAGGATTAAAACGAATAGATGTAGTTTTGCGTAGGGTAGATGATGCCTTTTCAGACCCTTTGGAACTTAGAGAGGATTCCCACTTGGGCGTTGCAGGTCTTTTAGATGTAGTCCGAAGAAAAAATGTTTCGGTCATTAATCCAGTGGGGAGTGGGGTTATAGAAAATCCTGGGCTCATTCCATTTATGCCTGCCATTGCAAGATATTTTTTAAACGAGGAATTGATCTTGCCGCAGATTGCATCTTGGTGGTGCGGCCAGGAAAAGGAAAAGAATTATGTGCTTAACAACCTCTCCAATTTGGTCATCAAACGTATCGATAGAACCAATAGGGAAAGTATATATTTTGGTAAGTTTTTAAGTTTGGCCGAACTGGATTCCCTTAAAGAAAAAATAAAGGAAAGACCCTATAGGTTCGTTGCCCAGGAGCAAATCAATTTTTCCACAGCACCCAATTTATCAGGAAGTACGTTGACACCTAGAAATGTGGTTACACGGGCATTCTCCATAGCTTCTGGTAATCATTATAGTGTGATGCCGGGCGGACTCGTAAGGGTGGCCCCGGATAGTAAAACGGTTCGGGTTTCGAATCAAAGAGGAGGGACCAGTAAGGATTTTTGGGTCGTTGAAAATCAGCCTGTAAAAGAGGATAAAAATAGAAACTGGGAACAAAAATCGTCGATAGCTATATCCGGCTTGGACGATCTGCCCAGCCTAACCGCAGAAAATCTTTTTTGGGCGGGACGCTACGTCGGCAGGACGCTTGTAAATGCACGGTTTATCCGCACGGTAATGCGTCAGCTGGCCATGGCCCAGAATATGGACACCAAACCGGACTCCATAAAGCTTCAAGTTCTTTTAAAAGCGGTTACCCACCTTACGGGTACGTATCCAGGATTTTCAGAGAAGGCAAAGGAAGGTAAGCCTGCAATGGAAAACCCATATGAAGAAATGCTTTCCGTAATACGGGAAAAGGATCGGGTTGGTAGTTTGGCCCATACCATAGGCATGTTCAGTAATTCATACTACTCCATTCGAAATCTTTGGTCTTCGGATATGTGGCGGGTTTTTGAAAACATTCAAAAATTATGGCAGAATTTCCAGGATGAGGAAAATCCGTCCATTCTAAAAATATTAAAGGTCCTAAATCAATTAATAACCCGATTGATTGCCTTTATGGGGCTCATTGAGGAAAGTATCATGGTGCAGCAGGGCTTGTTACTTTACTTCATTGGTCTGCAATTGGAACAAAGTATGTTGACCATTACCAAATGCCGGTCCCTCTTGGCCGTCAAATATGATACACAGGTGGAGTATGACTTATTGGAATATCTGCTTACCAGTCATGAAAGCTTGAACATATATAGGTATAGCTATCGCTCCCATATTCAATTGGAGCATGTGCTGGATTTGGTGATTTTGGATGTGGAGTATGCCAGGTCTTTGACGTTTATGATCAAAAGGTTACAGAAGGATATTGCAAGGTTACCACATTCTAGAAAAGATCAGCAGTTGACCAACTATCAAAAATATGTGTTTAGCGCCTTTTCCAAACTTCGTTTATCGGAATCTTCCAAATTATGTTTGACCAAAACGAAGAACGATGTGGTGCGGGAAGATCTGGATATCTTGTTGGAGGAACTTTCAGATTTGCTTTACAAGACCTCCCAATCCCTTACCGGGACATATTTTAACCATACCGATAGACAAACACAAATGTTTACCCAGTCTTTTCCAATCTGAGCATGGTCTTTAACGTAACGCATATCACTACCTATAAATACAATGCACCGGTCAATTATTGCCATAATATTGCAACGTTGCGCCCGCGCAAATCGAAAGGACAGGAGTTGTTGGATTATAAAATTCAAATTAGCCCCAAACCTGCTGAAATTACGGAGCGTGTAGATTTTTTTGGGAATTATATCACCCGATTTTCCATTCAGACGGAGCATGATGTTCTGAAGGTCGTCACGAAGAGTAAAATAATTAGGGATTATGGAGCGATTTATGAAAGCTACTTTTCCGAAGCCTGTAGAAAAATAACCATGGACGAAGCACTTATTGCTTTGAACGGACATGACCCTACTATTTTGGATGCCAAACAGTTTGTTTTGGAATCCATCTTTATAAGAAGAACGGATAAGAATATTAAGGAATATGCAGAACGTTCATTTCAGGGTAACCGCTCTGTATTTGATGCAGCGTATGAATTGATGCAGCGCATTTATACCGATTTTGATTTTGTTTCCGGTTTTACCAGTATATCTACCCCTATTGAAGAGGTTATGAAAGTGAAAAAGGGAGTTTGTCAGGATTTTGCACAAATTGCCATAGCCTGTATACGGTCTGTTGGACTTCCTGCTCGATATGTAAGCGGATACATAGAAACACTTCCGCCGCCGGGCAAAGAAAAACTGGTGGGAGCTGATGCCTCCCATGCCTGGTTTTCTATTTTCATACCGGGATTTGGATGGGTCGATTTTGATCCAACAAATAACCAGATTCCTAAAGATCAACATATTGTTGTAGGCTGGGGTAGGGACTATTATGACGTACCGCCTTTAAAGGGAGTTGTTTATGGTAGTGGAAAAAGCAAGCTTAAAGTATCCGTAGATATCGCTAGGACAACTTAGCTTAGTTTTTCAAACTATAATATTGCCAATATAAGTAAGATACTATTGACCTAATTTGACTTTTCACTGTCATACATCAAATCCAAAACTCCATCAATGATTGCATTTTCTGCACATCCAGGTTGAAGTTTTGAGGATAAAACTTCAAAGGTATATGTACCGAAGGCCTCGTTGTTAGGGATATAACCAGATTTTGCATATCCGTTGGTAAGGGTAAGCATCATCGTATTGGCGTAAGGTGATTTTTTCTTGAGTCTAGTGAAAATAGGATTAAATACTTCTGCATTGACCGATGTAAAGGCAATATTTCCTAAAACAATAAGCCCTAGGTCAATGTCAATTGGTTCTGCATCTTCATAGGTGCCCGGGTATCCCGCTCTACCCTCATCCAAACGATTCCTTCCGGGACATGTCACCGTTTTACGGCCAACAAAAATTTTGGGATCTGCTGTCTTACGATTCATGCCCCGTAATACGTGCAAAACCTCTTCACCCAAAAATTGGCCCATGGATAACAACATCTGTTCCTGTTCGTCCATTAGCTTCCGTACTTGTGGATTTTTTCTGTCGAGGCCTTCTCCCCCTGGAGGCATTTTATTACTGATATCAATACCTTTTTCAGCATATTCATCAATTCTAATCTCCCTTAAATCATAGGTTTGATTATAATAAACAGGGTTTTGGTCTCCGCATGCCCCGGTTGACCAAACGGCAACTACTTTGTCATCAAAGTGGTTTTCTAGATATCTGGAAGCGGCTCCAGGCACATCTCCGCTGACTTGATCAAACATTCCTGATATTACGGCATGCATGGCGTAATTATAATAAATAGCTATAGGTTTGCCCTCTAAATCATTGAATGAAACTACCGCAACTGTTTTATCCGATAGACCATCGTAATTTGGTCCTTCCCACCACCTTCCTGTTTCTGGATCAATAAGGTTCCTATTTACATTAATGTAAGAAACTCCTTCGCCATAACTCATAGTGCCAGGTTGTAAGTTGGATTTCGCCATTATTACCGACTGAACAATACTATTTTCATAGGACTCCCCCCGAATTGAAAAAGGTACACTGTGGGTATGCGTGGCCGTAATCATAATGTTGGATTTTGGGATACCAGTTTCCTTATTGATTTGATCTAATAAACTTGACGCAAGTTCGTTGCGAATGCCTCCAACATCAACAGTAACAAAAGCTATCGTTTCCCCTCTATTTTCAACAACGATGGCCCGTGAAAAAATGCTATCGTGAATTCCAGTGTAACGTTCCGGTAGGTCTTTTAATGCCGGTGTTATACTGACTTTGGCAGCTCCTATCTTCATAGAGGATTCTTGGGAAATGGCTTTCAATGGTAAAATTAGGAGTACAAGTGCCCAGAAGCCGGTAATTTTATAAAAACTAAACATGGAACTGACTTAAGAAATACTTTGCTTACACATTAGGACAACTTTTCCTTAAAAAAATCTATGGTTCTTTTCCAGGCCAATTCGGCCGCTTCACGGTCATACCTTGGAGTGGTGTCATTATGGAATCCATGGTTGGCATTTTCATAGATAAATGACTCATATTTTTTACCATGTTCCTTTAAGGCCGTCTCATAAGCTGGCCAACCTTCATTTACCCGCTTATCCAGTTCTCCAAAGTGAAGCAACAAAGGTGCATTTATTTTATCGATATCTTCCGTAGGCTGTCCTCCATAAAAGGGTACTGCGGCACTTAAATCAGGTACTTTTACCGCCATCATATTGGAAATCCATCCACCAAAACAAAATCCGACGACACCAACTTTACCGGTACATTCGGGGTGATTCTTTAGATATTCAAAGGCTGCGATAAAATCTTCCAACATTTCATTTCTATCCCGTTTTCTTTGTAGTTCCCTTCCATCATCATCATTGCCTGGATAACCACCCAATGGAGTTAGGGCATCCGGAGCAATGGAGATGAATCCGGCCAAAGCTGCGCGTCTTCCAACATCTTCAATATGTGGGTTTAGTCCCCTATTTTCATGGACTACAACAATGCCCGGTAGTTGCTCCTTCGCATCCGAAGGTCTTGAAAGCAAGGCCTTAATGGAACCTCCTCCTTTTGGGGAATCGTAATTTATGTATTCCGATTTTAAATTGGGGTCATCTGCCTTTATCTGTATTTTTTTGACATAATCCGGCGAGATAAAACTAAGCAAGGAGGAAACCGTGATACCGCCAACGGCATAGGTAGATAGTTTGTCAATAAACAACCTTCGGCTTACCCTATTGTGGGCATAGTCGTCATATAGGTCAAAAACCTCCTGTTTGATGTCCTCTTTTCTTAACTTTTTCATGGTTATGGTATTTTAATCGGCCGATTTATAAATGAATTCCACAATTCTATCCGCATTGATGAAACCTTGTCCGTGGGTCTCGTCCCATTCCTTTGACAGCCCCATTTTTTGTACTTCCTCCAAGGATTTCCCAGTACCTCTAGCTTCTTTGACACGTTCTCTCAAGGTAATCAAAATTTCGGTATAATCCTTCAGATCGGACTTTGAGGAAACCGCCCCATGACCGGGAATGATTTTTGTTTCGTCGTCAATTAGTTCCAAAGCCATTTTTGTGTTCGATATCAATCCGTCAATATCACCGCCAGAACCCAGGTCCAAATAAGGGTAGCGACCACTAAAAAAATTATCACCCATATGGATAACATTGTCCTCGGGAAAGTAATAATACGTATCACCATCAGTATGGGCTGGGTTAACATGCATGGCATGCACACTTTTCCCATTATTTAAGTGTAGGGTCATTTTGTCGTTAAAAGTGACCACGGGCCAGGCTTCCTTGGGCTGTGGTTCCTCGGCTCCTTCCATACGCTTTCTTACATTCTCATGGGCAATGACCAAGGCACCTGCATTGGCCAAATTTTCATTGCCACCTGTGTGGTCTCCGTGCATGTGGGTATTGAGAACAAAATTGATAGGCTTGTCCGTTATTGTTTGAACATGGGCAACGATTTTTTCCGTGAGAGGGCCAAATTGGTCATCGATAAGATAGGCGGCATCCTCCCCAATGGCCAATCCTATATTTCCTCCTGCACCAAAAAGTGCGTAAACGTTTTCGGTTAGTTTTTCGGAGGTGATTTCAACGGTACTGAAATCCCGTTGGGCCAATAATACAGATGTACTGAGTAACAAGAGAATAAAGGGTGATTTTAGTTTTAGCATTGGATTAATTTTAAAGTTTTGCTGAAATAGTGTTTTAGGGTTCAATGGGAAGTCTTCAGATGTTGTTTAAGTAAATCTTTTCCATAGTCATTACCGTTTGGCGTTCTTACCACAGTATGGATATGGTTTCGGGTAGGTCCTCTATCCTTTACATTGGGCACGCCCACCACACCTTGGTGGTCAAATTCTATAAGGATAACGGGGCTATGAATTCTATAGTAAAATACCGCATCCTCGGTGGTATTCCCAATCCATGCAAACCAAGTTTCATCCCAATGCGACTTTATCTCTTCCATTTTTATTTCATGATGACCTTCTCTCATATTACTAATATATTGGTCTATAAGAAATAACAATGCTGTTTTTTCATTAGTAGAAAGATTCTTTACGTTAAGACCTTCAAAATCCAACACTATATTATCCTTGGAAGCTTCGCCTTTATTGCTATTATGTTTTTTTTCCTTGCTTAAAGTTGCTTCTTCTTGCTTTTCTGGCGATAGTGATTGCATAAAGGAAAGGCCCAAATTTTGTTCGTCCTGAAAAAGAGTATTACCGGCATATTTTCCCGTTGTAGTAATAATGGGTTCTCCACCCATGAACACTGGTGACATCACAATCTGGTCGCCTAGTACAAAATAGTTGATGACCAAATGATGGCCATCCAATTGCCACCCCCAGGGCTCAGTTTGCGATGGGGACCCCATAACCGTAAAGAAGTATAGCTCCTCGTCGAACATATCGGGCCTATTGTTCAATTCTGCCAAGGTTTGGTCAGTTTTCATGATGTCCCTGCTCAACTGCAGACCCTTTGCACTTAAGGATTCTTGCATAAGTTCGAATGCCAGATTTTTTTGTTTTTGGTCCATTTCCTTCAACGAAACTCCTTGTCTCGTATAAATACCATTATCTACGTTAGACCATTTACGCC
>JAUIGC010000160.1 GCA_030429835.1 Bacteroidia bacterium | reverse complement strand
CCTATTTGGTCTTGGGAAATCAGGTAATCGGTATTATTGTAGGTGGAGTTATGGCCATACTCCTTTATGTGAAGGAACATTTACATGATTTTATTGAAAATTTAATGGAGAAGGACTTGGCCGCCATAATGACCTTTGCCGGAATATCCCTAATTGTATTGCCCATTCTTCCCAATCAGACCTATGGTCCCTTTGATGTCATAAACCCTCATAATATTTGGCTAATGGTGGTGCTTATTGTGGGCATCAGTGTGGTGGGATATTTCATTTATAAATTTTTAGGTACAAAGGCGGGTATTATTTCCAATGGAATTTTAGGAGGATTGATCAGCAGTACTGCCACCACGGTGAGTTATGCGAAAAAAACAAAAGATGTAGGAAGGGTCGATTTAATAGCAGCCTTTATCATTACTACCGCCTCGGCCATTGCGCTTGTCCGTGTTATGGTTGAGGTAGGAGTGGTCATACCGGAAAAACTAAATTCAATTGTTCTGCCTTTATTCTTTGAATTGGTTTGTATGGCCATTTTGTGCGGGGCATTGTTTTATTTTATAAACAAGGAAAAAAACGATGATGAAATGCCCGAACCGGACAATCCCGCTCAATTTAAAAGCGCCTTGGTATTTGGTCTGTTGTATGGCCTTATATTATTGGCCGTAGCTTTTACCAAGGATAGATTTGGTAATGAAGGGCTTTATATTGTCTCGATTATAAGCGGACTTACGGATGTGGATGCCATAACGCTTTCCCTCTCTAATTTAATGAAGAACGATGGGTTGGCCACTTCAACCGGATGGCGCTTAATTTTGTTGGCCTCCTTGTCCAATTTGTTGTTCAAGGGTGTAATGGCAGCAGTCCTAGGAACCAAACGATTGATGAAATGGATCGGCATGTCTTTTGGCATTTCCATAGTAATCGGTTTATTGATCATGTGGCTTTGGCCAGAAAATTGGCATTTTTAAATGAAAGTGTTTTGGAAAAAGGATAAGCTCCAAATTATTGCCTTTAACGGTTATGGAACCTCGAATAGATTCTATGTTAGGGGCAGGGCACTTGAGGATGAAAATATAGATCTAGGACACAAAGGAGCTTTTAAACTCTTGGTAAATACATGGAAGAGATTTGAAACTGATGAAATTAAAAACACCCCAATAAGAATCAGCTTAGATGAAGATATCGGAATACAGGGAAAGACTGACCACGAAGGCTATTATCTCATTAACGAGAAAGTAGAAGGGTTATCAAAACATATGAATGAGGAGGGGTGGGTGAAATTTGAAATTTCCTTTTTGGATACGAATTTAAAAAGGGAAATACTAAGACAAAACCGGTTCCCGGGAGAAATGCTGATTCCAAGCCAAACCGCTAGGTTTGGGGTCATTAGCGACATCGACGATACCATTTTACATACGGGGGTTGTATCTTCCTTAAAATGGAAGGTATTGATAAATACTATTTTTACCAGGGCAATCAATAGAAAACCCTTGGAGGGTGCTGCTGATTTTTACCACCAGCTACATCGAGGCAAAGAGGGGAATGAAGCCAATCCCATTTTTTATGTGAGTCATAGTCCCTGGAATTTGTACAGATATCTGGAACTTTTTTTGACGGTAAACAATTTTCCGAAAGGACCGATTCTTTTGAGAAGTATGTCCAGCTTCAGGAGAAGGAGAAGAGAGGATGACAAACCCCAAAAACAAAAGGAGATTACCAATATTTTTAATACTTATCCGAAAATGTCCTTTATTCTCATAGGGGATAGTGGTGAAAGGGATGCGGATATTTATATTGAAATTTCCAAGTTGTTCCCTAATAGGGTTAAGGCCATTTATTTAAGAAGTGTATCTAATTCAAGAAGAATGGCGAGAGTATCCAATTTGTTTAAAGGCTACAAGAGTATTCCTTTTCTTATGGTGAATAAAACGAAAGAAGCCATTGCCCATGCGAAAAAAAATGGGTTTATCTAAGCATTAGAATAGACCATTGATTTCAGCATCAATTTTATTAATCACTATTCCCAAGTCTTCTGGATTATCTACAAAATCCAGTTCATCAACATCAATAATCAAAAGCTTTCCCTTATCGTAACCATGAATCCATGCTTCGTATCGTTCGTTGAGTCTACTCAAATAATCAATGGAAATACTGTTCTCATAGTCCCTACCTCGTTTATGGATTTGTTTTACCAGGTTTGGAATGGAACTTCTTAAGTAGATCAACAATTCAGGGGGGTCTACTAGGGACTCCATTAACTCGAACAAACTGGAATAATTTTTAAAGTCCCTGTTGGTCATAAGGCCCATGGCATGAAGGTTGGGGGCAAAAATATGGGCATCCTCATAGATGGTGCGATCTTGTATTACATCTTTACCGGTTTCCCTTATTTGTACAATTTGTCTATAACGGCTATTTAAAAAATAAATTTGGAGGTTAAAGCTCCAGCGCTCCATTTGGGTATAAAAATCATCCAGGTACGGATTGTCTACAACGTCTTCAAAATGGGCTTCCCACTTAAAGTGCTTGGCCAACAATCTGGTTAAAGTGGTTTTACCTGCTCCAATGTTTCCGGCAACGGCAATGTGCATTTTGCTCTTATTTAATGGTTAGTTGTTCTGAAAAAGTTGTAGCGTACAATATACAAAGTATATTAACTTTTAGAAAGAATAGTAGTTGAAATACCTGCAATATTTTGCAAAGCCTCTAATGAAATATGTGGGGACACAAAATGATGTTAATTCATTTTTAAAACAAACTATTTTCATACTTTTGACTCAAAATTTAGAGGAAGGATTTGACTGATTGCAACCTCGTTAAAAATGCTAAAGCAGTTTTGTGTCAACAGTGTTTGACAACTCTCCACGAGAAAACAATACCTAGCTTTAGTTCGTTAGCAATTAAATTCCATATAAATCAAAAGTAAATGGCGTATTTATTTACATCGGAATCAGTAAGTGAAGGGCATCCGGACAAAGTAGCGGACCAAATAAGTGATGCACTATTAGATCATTTTTTGGCATTCGATCCAGAAAGTAAAGTGGCCTGCGAAACACTGGTCACTACGGGTCAGGTAGTGTTGGCAGGAGAAGTCAAAAGCCACACCTATCTGGACGTACAGAACATTGCCCGGGAGGTCATCAATAAAATAGGATATACAAAAGGGGAATATCAATTTAGTGGGGATTCTTGCGGAGTTATTTCATTGATACATGAGCAATCCCAAGACATCAATCAAGGAGTTGACCGAGGTGCCAAAGAAGAACAAGGCGCGGGTGATCAGGGTATGATGTTCGGCTATGCCACAAAGGAGACCGATAATTATATGCCCTTGGCCTTGGACATATCCCATAAAATATTACATACCTTGGCAGAACTGCGTAGGGATGGCAAGGAAATTAAGTATTTGAGACCTGACGCCAAGGCACAGGTAACCATTGAATATTCTGATGAAAATATACCGCAACGTATTGATACGATTGTGGTCTCTACCCAGCATGATGCTTTCGATAGTGATGATGAGATCATGTTGGCGAAAATAAAATCCGATATTATCTCCATTCTTATACCAAAGGTAAAATCACAATTACCAGAAGATATCCAGAAACTGTTCAACGATCAGATTACCTATCATATCAACCCTACCGGGAAATTTGTTATCGGTGGCCCTCACGGAGATACTGGGTTAACGGGTAGAAAGATTATCGTGGATACCTATGGGGGTAAGGGAGCCCACGGTGGTGGAGCGTTTAGCGGAAAAGATCCTAGTAAAGTTGATAGAAGCGCGGCTTATGCGGCAAGGCATATAGCCAAAAACTTGGTCGCTGCCGGCGTTGCGGATGAAATTTTGGTCCAGGTAAGTTATGCCATTGGTGTAGTTGAGCCAACGTCCATTTTTGTGGAAACATATGGAACGTCCAATGTCAATCTGAGCGACGGAGAAATTGCAAAAAAAGTAAGGCAATTGTTCGATTTAAGACCTTTTGCAGTCGAGGAACGGCTAAAGCTTAGAAACCCTATTTATTTGGAAACCGCAGCTTACGGTCACATGGGCAAGGAATCCAAAAAAGTGGTAAAAGTTTTCGAATCCCCATATAATGGTCGTGTCGAGATGGAGGTAGAATTGTTTACCTGGGAGAAATTGGATATGGTAGATGATGTAAAAGTAGCATTCGGGCTATAACAAATTTTCAATACTATTTAAGAAAAGGAGCCATATATGGCTCCTTTTTATTTTCAGGAATACCGATTCTTTCCTAGCTTTAGGGGCAATTAATTCAACCATGATGAAATCTACCTTAAAGTATCTACTGACGCTGATCATTATCACTTCCCTTGTATATTCTTGTAAAAAGGAAGTTGAAACAACAGAAACTGCAGAGGTAGGTAGTACCTATGTTGCTGAGAACTATACCAAAAAAGAGGTGGATATTGAAATGCGGGATGGAGTTACCCTACATACCACTATTTATTCACCAAAGGATACCTCAAAAAAATATCCCATCATTATGCAACGTACTCCGTATAGCTCAAGGCCCTATGGAGAAGGCCAGTTTAAGGAAGTTATTGCTCCCAATGTCCATATGATGAAGGAGGGTTACATCGTGGTATACCAGGATGTCCGGGGAAGATGGTTGAGCGAAGGGCACTATGAAAACATGAGGGCCTATATTCCCAATAAAACTTCCGATCAGGATGTGGACGAAAGTTCGGATACATACGACACTATTGAATGGTTGGTCAATAATGTTGAAAATAACAATGGAAGGGTAGGTATCTGGGGAATTTCCTATCCTGGGTTTTACTCCACCTATGCTACGGTAGATGCGCATCCGGCTTTAAAGGCGGCCTCTCCGCAGGCATGTATCGGGGATTTCTTTTTTGACGATTTTCATCATAATGGGGCGTATCTCTTAAGTTATTTTAGGGCCACCAGTCTGTTCGGTACGCCAAGGCCCAACGGGGACCAGCCCATTGATACAGCCTGGTACACTTTACCGGATTTGGGGACTGAAGATCAATACCAATTTTTCTTGGATGCCGGACCTTTAAAAAATCTAGATAGGTTTTTTGAATATGAAACCGGGGATACACCAAGGATGGCCGTTGATGGTAAAACGGACGACTATTTTTGGAACGAACTAAAGGAGCATCCCAATTACGATGAACTTTGGCAAAGCAGGGGGCTCATTCAGCATTTAAAAAATGTAAAAAGCCATGTGGCCACAATGGTCGTAGGTGGTGAGTTTGATGCGGAGGATTTATATGGGCCGTTGGAAACCTATAAGACCATTGAAAAATATAACAAGGACAACTACAACACTTTGGTGTTTGGACCATGGGACCACGGCGGATGGGCACGAAGTAGGGGTAAGAACCTAGTTGGTAATTATTATTTCGGGGACGGTATTTCGGAGTTTTTTCAGGAAAATATAGAGACCAAATTCTTTCATCATTTTTTGAAGGGGGATGGGGATATGAACAGTGGATTGCCCGAAGCCTATGTGTTCGATTCAGGAAGGAAGGAATGGAAGCAGTTTGACGCATGGCCTCCAGAAGGGGTGGAAAAGCAGGATATGTACCTGTCCGATAATCAGGAATTGACCACTGAGAAGAAAGGCGAAACAGGGATTCAATTTGTGAGTGATATCAAAAAACCGGTTCCGTATTCCGAAGATATCAAATCCGTTTTCACCCCAAGAAAATACATGACGGACGACCAGCGCTTTGCCTCAAGGAGGTCTGATGTATTGGTATTTGAAACCGATGTGATGGAAGAGGATTTGACCTTGGCAGGCGACATCATGGCGAATTTGAACGTTGCCACCACGGGAACAGCTGCCGATTGGATCGTAAAAGTAATCGATGTGCACCCAGCCGATGCGGAAAATCATGAAGACATGCAGGACCATTTGAAGATGAGCAATTACCATTTGATGGTGCGTAGCGAGGTGTTAAGGGGTAGGTTTAGGAATAGCTTCTCCCAGCCGGAACCTTTTGTGCCCAACCAAAAAACAGCGGTCAACATTAAGCTTCAGGATGTTTTCCATACTATAAAGAAGGGACACAAGTTACAGGTCCAGGTACAGAGCACATGGTTCCCCTTAATTGACTTGAATCCACAGACCTATGTTGATAATATCTTTGAGGCGGACGAAGCCGATTTTAAAACTCAGACCCATACTGTCTACACGGATTCTAAAATCGAGTTTACGGTGTTGAGGTAATTCAATCCCTCCGACCCGATACTGCGTATCGCGCCACCTCCCTTTTCTAAAGGGAGGAGCTTTTTTTTAGAAACTATAATTAACACACTGTTTTTTATTCAGATTTTCTCAATATAAAATGCTCCCCTCTTTTTTAAAGAGGGGTGGTTCGGCAAAGCCGAATCGGGGAGATTGGTTATTCAAGATTGGAGTGGGTAAAATTATCTTTGATTGTTTTCAAAACTGAAGGTAAATTTTCAAACACCATTTTGTTTTCAAATCGGATTACGGTAAAACCTAAATTTTCAAGGTGGGACGTTCTTTTTTGGTCATATTCTTGGACTATGGGATTCAAGTGAACTTGGCCATCCAATTCAATGGTCAACTTTTCAGAAGGGCAATAAAAATCAACAATATACCAATCGATGCTGTGTTGTTTATGGAATTTTCTGCCTTCCAATTGTTTTGCCTTCAGATGTTTCCAAAGGAAAGCTTCGGCGGGGGTAAGGTTTTTCCTGAGCTCCTTCCGTCTTTCCAGAAATTCTTTTCGGTTATGGTGTGCATTGTCCATAGCTAAAAATACAAATAATTTGCTCCCCTCTTTTTTAAAGAGGGGCGATTCAGCTTTGCTGAATCGGGGAGATTGGGTTTGTTCAAAATTCTCTATCCCTCCGACCCGATACTACGTATCGCGCCATCTCCCTTTTCCAAAGGGAGGAGCCTTTTTTTAGTTTTGCCAAATCGGGGAGATTGCTTAAAACCTATCATTTCACTAGGGTTTTGTTAATTTTTATGGTTTGATTAGGATTTTAAAACATTCCCCCCTTATATTTGCATCCATTAAGTTCAAACACGTATTGA
>JAUIGC010000159.1 GCA_030429835.1 Bacteroidia bacterium | reverse complement strand
TGCCCATCATCGCTGCACTGGCAGGCAGATTTCCGGCAATGGCCGTAAAGTTGAACGGTGTAATGGCATACACGAAACCTTCCAATGGTCTATACTCGACCCTGTTCCAAATACCTTCGGAAGAGTAGGGTTGCTCCTCATAAATTTGGGACATATATTCTACATTGAACCTTAAAAAATCAATAAGTTCACAGGCGGAATCGATCTCCGCTTGGTGAATGGTTTTTGACTGCGCCAACATGGTTGCCGCATTTATCTTGGCCCTGTAGGGTCCTGCAATTAGTTCCGCAGCCTTAAGAAAAATGGCCGCTCTTTGTTCCCATGTCAAATTTGCCCAAGCATTTCTAGCTTCAAGGCAATTGGAAATAGCTTCATCAACATGTTTCTTTTCGGCTACATGATAATGGCCCAGAATGTGTTGATGGTCATGCGGAGGGGACATTGGCTTGGTATTACCCGTCCTTACCTCGTTGTGCCCAATATACATTGGTACATCAACTGTACTATCGTAATAAGATTTATATTGTTTTAAGACTTCGTCGCGCTCAGGTGTGCCTGGTGCATAGCTTTTGATTGGCTCATTAATGGCGGCCGGTACTTGAAAAAATCCTTTGCCCATGGTCAATTTTTATTTTTAAAATTAGTAGTTGACCAAAAGTACTAAAAGGGTATTGCACTAAAAACTAAATTCAGGTTAAAAGCTATTTAGTTTAAGGCAAAGGGCGCGCTAAATTTGAATGTTGGAATGTAGACCCTGAAATTTTCTGTTGTAGAGAAATTTATCATGTTATAATGACCTTTCATGGCCCCGATGGGCGAGGTTAGAAGGCATCCTGAATTATAGGTGTGGGACTCCCCGGGCTTTATTACCGGTTTTTTTCCGATCACACCTTCCCCATCCAACGTTTCAACATCATTAAGGGAGTCGTATATACGCCAGTGGCGCGATGTTAACTGAACGGAATCCTTACTTTGATTCTCAATGGTAATGGTATATCCAAAAGCATAATGCATTTTGTAGTTTTTGAAGAAGGTGCCTTCAAAATTTGTTTTAACGGATATTTTAATGCCTTTGGTAACTTGTGTTGTCATAATTCTCAATAGGTAAACATACTACCTGCAAACAATAGTGCAGCTCCCATAATAGCTAAAATAACGAAAATAGTATTTAGGAAAATATATTTAACAATAGTTTTAAATCTACCTTGATCGTAAAAATTTCGCATGGCCTTGTACAGGTAAAAAGCGAAAATCAAAACAAAAATGCCACTGGTGTCAATTCCAAAAACTGTATCTATCAAATAGCTAATAATGAGCAATATAAAGAACAATGATTGATTGTGGAAACTAAAGATCAAATGATCGGTATAAGTGTATTTTTTTCTGATATAGACCAACCAAATGAAGATGGAGAACACAGGCAAAAAGAAAAATGTGGTAAAAGGAAGTTTTGAAAATACTGAACTTAAATAGGCTCCTGGCTGTCTTTTGACCTTAATTACACTTTGTGCCATATTAAAGGATATTTTGTTATGCCAATTGTCGTCGAATGAATACTTTTCCTTTGCCTCATCGAAAACATACAAGGTGTCCTTTTGGATCAAGGTTGAAAATATTTCCTGTTTGCGAAACAAGGAGCCCAAAAATGATTTTTGAGAGGCTGCCTCAATTTGCCTTTTTGGGTCGGCAAGAATAATGGAATCCCTAATTCTCATTTTTTCAGTAATGAGTCCGTTGAGTTCCAAAGAGTCCAATTGGGCCATCATTTGTTTCTTGTCGTTCTCTGCTTCCCCAAAGTCAAATTCTTCAATCATGGAGCCTCCAAAGTTGATAGGGAGTTGGTTGGACTCCGTTCCAAGCCTGTTTAACCGTTCAAAATTGTTTGAAAAACCAATTAAAAGAAAGTAAATAATGGCCAAGCTTAAAAGGAATCTAAAAGGGTTTGTATAAGAAACCCGTTGGCCAGAGATATAGGCCTTGGTAATTCTACCCGGGCGAAGTAATAGTGACCCAAGCGTTCGGAACAATTTGGAATCGTAGGAAATAATATTGGAAAAGAACTCCTCAAAAAAATCTTTGAGAGTTAATTTTTTGGTACTGTTGGCTTGTGAGCAATTGGGGCAGTATTTATCGCTTATTTCCAGAGGATGTCCGCAGTTCAGGCATTCTACCCCCCTGTATCTTAACTGATATCGCCCTGTTGTATTAACGCTTGGTTTGGTTTCCATAGGACTCTTGTCTAATGGATTTTTTATTAGTTGCTAATGGTCCTGGAGTTTGCCGATCCAACACCTATTATAGAATCATAAAGGTCTCCAAAATTTCTATAATAGACTAAGATAAGATAATTGTTCTCTGTGAAGTGAAAATTCCCTCCAACAGGATTCAAATTTATATTTCCTTCATCGCCCTTGGTAACATATTTATAGTTGTAAAATCCCTGTTTAAGTTCCAAGATCGCCTCCATCATACCATTATCCTTATTATAGGTCATTTTGTTTTCATCCGTGAGGGCATAATTGTTGAATTTCCCAAAAATAAACACATCATCCAGGCCCAGTGTTTCGGTATAGGGTAGGCTAAAATGTACTTTCGTATATTCCGCCTCCCTGGAGGCATTATCCCCCTGTAATGTTCTTATTACGTAATCTCCGTTTATATCCGGAAAATATGTATAGGGTTCGTTTGCTCTAAAATTATCACTAAAGAGGTAATGGTTGTACAGGTCTCCTATTTCTATTCTTGCAATCTGTGAACTTGGGGCTCTTAAATCGCTGGTGTCGAATAATAGATATTCATTGCCCCCATAAAAGGCCGTCTCCTGATCATATTTATAGACCAATTCACTACCAATAGTAAATTGTGGAGGAATGTTGTAAATAGCCGTATCCCAGTAATTATTTTGTATTATGGCCACCTTAACTTCCTTTTTTGGATTCACCAATCTAAAATTACCAGCATTTATCCTGAACTGGACCACTTGCTTCTCATTGAGGAAATTAAAATCCCTGGAGCGTTTTACTTGTGCCGCAACCTTAACAACATCCTTGTAAACAATAAACCTTCTGGAAAACTGTAACTCATAGCTATTATTGTAAATCTCCAAAATGTAGTTACCCGTAACTTTTAGTCTTACATTTTCATTGGGTATGGTAAGCTGATAATTGGAATAGGTCTCCAATGTTGTATAGCTATTTTCGTAGTTTATGATGCGTTGGTTATCTATGCCGTCCAAATATTGTGATTTTAAAAGGTCCGAAGGCGTCCAATCGTAATCGCAATGAATTATTTTATAGTAGTAATCTTGTTCGTTGGCCAAAAGGTCATCAAATTCAAGATGCATGGCTTCACCAATTTGTACTACGGGAAATTGGTCGTCCGTAGGTCCCCTAAAAATAATCGACTTAATGTTTTCGGGTGGGTTTTTTTCTACTTGAACCTGTGCCACAATACTTTGCACGCAAATGATGGCGAACACTATTTGTTTAAGGTGTAATTGCATTTAACAGCTAAAATTTGGGTTAAAGGTAAACAAAAAGGATGCCTAAAAAATTTACCTCGATAGAATGCCTAATTTATGGTTAATTATTATGAAAACTTTTCATTAAGTAGTAAATTCGCACCAAATTTTGTTAACCTAAGGTCTACAATAATATGTCAAAAGACATTCGAATTAAAAAAGGACTGAATATTAATTTGGTAGGAGCAGCCGAATTGTCAACTTCAAAAGCGGTCCTGAGTAATGTTTACACCATTAAACTTGATGATTTTCACGGAATAACTCCCAAAATGTTAGTGAAGGAAGGGGCCGAGGTAAAAGCTGGGGAACCGTTGTTCTACAGTAAATCTGCCGAGGAAATGTTGTTTGTTTCTCCGGTTAGTGGTGAATTGGTTGAAATCGTAAGGGGTGCAAGAAGAAGAATTCTTGAGGTGAAAATTTTGGCCGATAAAACCCAGGAGGTTGTTGAGCACAAGAAATTGGATCTGGAAAATGTCAAAGGTCAAGAGATTAAAGCGGCCTTATTGAAATCTGGATGCTGGCCATTTATTAAGCAGCGGCCCTATGACGTAATCGCAAATCCCGTGACGACACCAAAAGCGATTTTCATTTCAGGTTATGCAACCGCGCCTTTGGCTGCAGATTTGGATTATGTGCTTAAGGGAAAGGAAACGGAATTACAAACGGCTATAAAGGCCTTGGCAAAACTTACGCCGGGCAAAGTTCATGTGTCTGTTGGGAAATCAGGTAGCTCCCCATTATCTGGATTACAGGGTATTACCTTGCATAAAGTATCCGGACCACATCCAGCGGGTTTGGTAGGTACCCAAATAAATAAAATAGATCCAATAAATAAGGGTGAATTGGTTTGGACCGTTTCTCCACAGGACCTGATCATCATTGGGGAATTTTTGTTGACGGGGAAATTCAATGCAGAAAGATTGGTGGCCTTGGCAGGATCATCAGTTAAGACACCAAAATATTACACGACCAAAATAGGGGCGGAGATTTCTACCTTTCTATATGCCAGTGGTGTTAACGAAGAAAATTTTAGGGTTATCAACGGTGATGTATTGACAGGTTCTAAAAGCAGCCCCGATGGTCATTTGGGCTTCTATAATAATACCGTTACCATTATCCCAGAAGGTAATGATTATGAGCTCTTTGGTTGGAACAAACCAATTTTCAACAAGGTTTCTACCACGAGGGCGCTAACCTTTTCCTGGTTGCAACCCAATAAAAAATATGATTTGAACACCAATACCAATGGTGAGCACAGGGCGTTTGTGGTTACCGGCCAATATGAAGAGGTGTTCCCAATGGATATTTACCCCTTACAGCTGTTGAAGGCCTGTATGGTGAAGGATTTGGATGAGATGGAGCAGTTGGGACTTTATGAGGTCGCTCCAGAGGATTTTTCCTTAACGGAATTTATATGTATATCTAAACAACCCCATCAGAAGATTATTCGAGAAGGGTTGGATTTGTTACAAAAAGAAATAGGATAGGATATTATGAGCTTAAAAAGTAAAATGCACGAGTTAAAGCTTAAGTATCAGGGCAAAAAGATGGCTCCTGCCTTCAATGCCTTTCATACTTTTTTGTTTACTCCAGATGAAACTACGCATGGGGGCACCCATGTTAAGGCAGCAGATGATTTAAAACGAACAATGAACACGGTAATTATGGCACTAATCCCAGTGCTGATATTTTCCATGTTCAATGCGGGATACCAGCATTATGCGGCGATTGACGCAGCCAATGGTACACCAAGAACCTTGTCGTTTTTTGAAAACTTTTTGACCTGGGACAATTTTTGGGTCGGGATCATTAAAGTACTTCCTTTGGTTGTTGTATCCTATGGTGTAGGTCTTTTGGTGGAATTTATTTTTGCCGTAATAAAGGGTCATGAAGTTGAAGAGGGATATTTGGTAACCGGAATGTTGGTTCCTTTGATCGTTCCGGTTGATACCCCACTTTGGATGTTGGCGGTAGCCGTAGTTTTTGGAGTGGTCATAGGTAAGGAGGTTTTCGGAGGTACCGGAATGAATATTTTGAATCCTGCACTTACTATACGGGCTTTCTTGTTTTTTGCCTACCCAACATGGATGAGTGGTGATAAGGTTTGGGTGCATGGTGCGGTTGAACGTGCTGGAGGACCGGATGCTATTTCCGGGGAGACCATTCTGGGTTCCTTGGCACAAAATTCGGATGTGAGTTATTCCGTATCGGATATGTTCTTTGGTTTTATTCCAGGTTCCGTGGGTGAAACTTCTACCTTGTTGATATTGATAGGGGGACTTTTTCTGATTTTTAGTAAGATTGCCAGTTGGAGAATTATGTTGAGTGCTGTAATTGGTTCTTTGGTAATGGGGCTTATTTTTAATCAAGTAGTAGAATTGGGTTGGATTACCGAAACGAGTAAATTTTATGGTTTGATGAGCTTTGATTTTTGGAAACATCTTATCGTAGGTGGTTTGGCCTTTGGTATTGTCTATATGGCCACGGATCCGGTTACGGGATCTCAGACCAATCGAGGAAAGTGGATTTATGGATTCTTTATAGGGTTTATTTCCGTAATGATTAGAGTTTTTAATCCTGCTTATCCAGAAGGTGTTTTCTTGGCAATATTGTTAATGAACGTATTCGCGCCAACCATTGACCATTATGTGGTGAAAGCGAACATAAATAAGCGATTGAAAAGATTTAAGAATGCCGTTGTGCTTCCCAAAGACACAGACGGTAAAGCTGAAGAATTAAAAGCAGAAACGGTTTAATTATGGCGATCAATACAGATAAAAATGTGTACACCGTGGTGTTTGCCGCGATCATGGTAATCGTGGTAGGCTCTATCTTGGCATTTTTAGCATCCGGATTAAGTGGTAAGATCAATGAGAATATGCGCTTTGAAAAGCAGCAGAATATTCTGTATGCGATGGGTGTTAATGAAAATGAAGATAAGGGTAGTGTAAACTTCATACCTAGGGATATTGTAGAAGATAAGTTTTCACAATACATAACGGAACAAATCATAATCAAAGGTGATCAAATTGTAGATAACAACGAGGCATACTTGATTGACATGAAAAAGCAATTAGCCTTGGCCAAAAAAGGTGAGACACCGGAGTTACCCTTGTTTATTGGAGAAAAGGAAGGGAAAAAGTTTTACGTTATTCCAATGTATGGGAAAGGACTATGGGATGATATCTGGGGTTACATTGCGTTGGATGATAAAATGATTGTCCAAGGGGTATTCTTCGATCACAAAGGTGAAACTCCTGGTCTGGGAGCTAACATAAATCAAAGGTATTTTATGGATGACTTTTCTGGTGAAAGTATTATGGACGGAACCAGATATGCTGGAATTAATGTTGCCAAGGGAAATAACGACCCTTTGAACAATGACAAAGAAGATAATGAAGTGGATGCGTTGGCGGGTGCTACTATTACTGGTAATGGCGTTTCGGCAATGATAAAAGAAACCGTAAACCTTTACAAAGACTATTTAAAAACTATTAGAACAAATTAATATGGCACTTTTAACAAAAAAGGATGCAAATCTAATTAAA
>JAUIGC010000158.1 GCA_030429835.1 Bacteroidia bacterium | reverse complement strand
GATAACGAAGAGAATCCCTTTATAACCAAAAACCTGCCAAGTGCGGACGATGCTTTTGGTAGTTCCATGAACCAAGGATTGGATGCAGATGACGACGATGTGCCGTTCTAAGTGGAAATAATTCAAATAAGTAACATTTTAATAATCTTTAACGCTCCTTAAAATACAGGAGCGTTTTTTTTCGTTTACTTTTGAGAGAAGCCCAATTGAAAAATGTGGTATGAATAGGATATTATTTTTACTTGTGGTGTGTTTGTTGTCAAATCTTGGGCACGCCTCTTCCATATTAATACCTATGGATGCGGACACCCAAAAAAACCATTTAAAGGCATATGGTATTACCTATTGGGTTTTATCGAAGCAACAAAAAGTACAATGGCTTCTCAACTATAGGGGAGGTTCCTTTCTACTTCCGGACGGGGAGGTTATAAGAAAAGAGTGTCAGATTCGAGGCGTTTCATTTGAAATACTATCGGATGATCAAGCGAATTCAATATTGGATGAAATTAGTAGCCCTTCCAAAAATCAAGATGCGGTAATCTTGGAGAAGGCCCCAAAAATAGCGGTCTATTCGCCTAAAGGAAATCAGCCTTGGGATGATGCCGTAACCATGGTGTTGACTTATGCTGAGATTCCTTATGTAACTATTTATGACGAGGAGGTCCTGGGCGACAAATTGGCCCTTTATGATTGGCTTCATTTGCACCATGAGGATTTTACGGGTCAATATGGGAAGTTTTATGGTGCCTATAGGGCTACACCTTGGTATATCGAAGGAAAACAGGATGCGGAGAAACTGGCCAGGAAATTGGGATATGACAAAGTTTCGGAGGAGAAACTGGCCGTATCCCTTAAAATTAGGAACTACGTAATAGGAGGAGGTTTTATGTTTGCCATGTGCTCTGCCACGGATAGTTTTGATATAGCTCTCGCTGCGGAAGGAGTGGACATTTGTGAGCCTATGTTCGACGGTGACCCATCGGACCCTAATTATCAGGCTAGCTTGGATTTTGGTAAAACGTTTGCTTTTACTGATTTCACGCTGGAGCGGAGTCCCGTCAAGTATGAATTTTCCTCAATTGATATGACTTCAAAAAGGGGTAATGTTCCTAAGGAATCCGATTATTTTTCATTGATGGATTTTTCCGCCAAATGGGACGCAGTACCTACCATGTTATGTCAAAACCACACATCTCTGGTAAAAGGTTTTATGGGCCAAACAACGGCATTTAAACGGTCTGAAATAAAGCCGACGGTGTTGGTACTTGGGGAGAACAAACTTAACGGGGAGGCCCGTTATATTCACGGAGTCAAGGGAAAAGGTTTTTTTACATTTTACGGTGGGCACGACCCAGAGGATTATCAGCACAGGGTAGGGGACCCAAAAACAGAATTGGAATTGCATCCTACCTCTCCTGGATATCGCCTGATTTTAAACAATGTTCTTTTTCCAGCCGCTAGAAAGAATAAGCAGAAAACATAACTAACTATTGGGAAACCAATTTTTTCAATTGATGTTCCACTCCCATTTCATCATTGCTCAAAGTACCGTATTTAGAGGCTTTTTTAACGTTTGGGTGTGCATTTTCCATGGCGAAGCTATAATCTGAAAGGGCCAGCATTTCAAGATCATTATTATAGTCGCCAAAAACCATGATTTCGTCTGATTTTATTTGATAGTGTTCCATGATTTTTTCCAAAGCGTAACCTTTATGGGCATTGGGGCTTGATATATCGACCCAATTTTCACCTGAAATCTTAACTTTGAGATGGTTCTCAAATTGTTTTACATGGGGATAAATATGTTCTTCGGAACTTTCAAAATGATAGATGGCAATTTTTATAACTTCCCTCTCGGTAACCTTTAGCTCTTCGAGAACTTCAAATTCTGTGTAGTATTCTTTGAGTTTTTGAACAAATGCGTCGGATTCACCGGAAATAGAAGCTTTATGTTTACCACATAAAACCGGATGCGTATTAGGTACTTCCCTTATGGTATTCAAAACTTCAGATACAAACTGTTTATCTAAAGGGGTGGATAATATTTCTTTATTATGTTGCATTACGAAGCCGCCGTTTTCAGCAATGACAATAATATCATCTTTTATGGAATCTAATTTATCAATGATGCTATTATATTGTCTACCGCTTGCAGCGACAAATAGAATACCTCTTGATTTCAATTCTTCAAACAGCTCAAAAAAATAATCGCTTACCTCGTGTTTGGAGTTCAAGAGGGTTCCATCCATATCGGTCACGACCATTCTAATCTTCGATAAATCCATGTATTATATATAAGCCGCAAAGATATTTCAACTTGATTTATAAAGTAAGTAAAGTCTAAAGTTTTACCTTTATTTAATTAAGAGGTAGTATGGATTGGTTTCAAAAGGAGTTTACGCTTCCCTCATTTTCTAGAGGGTTTCATTTAATTACGGATTTAATCGTTAATAATTGTCCTGAAATCCGGAGTTTGGAGAAAGGCATATGTCAGGTCTTTATCAAGCATACCTCGGCAAGCCTTACCATTAATGAGAATGCGGATCCTACGGTTAGAAAAGATTTTGAAAGTCATATGAATATCATGGTGCCAGAAAATGCTCCATATTATATTCATAACTATGAAGGGCCTGATGACATGCCGGCGCACATTAAATCTTCCTTAATGGGATGCTCTGTACAGATACCTATCACCAGAGGTAAGCTTAATCTGGGCATTTGGCAGGGGGTTTATCTATGTGAACATAGAAATCATGCATCTGGCAGAAGATTGGTGGTTACTTTATTTGGTAATTGATAAAGCAGAATTTTAATTTTAAAAATTAAGTAATGACTACGGAAGAATCGATTTTAAACAAAATTCAAATTTTAATAACGAATCATTTTGATACACCACAGAAGGCTTTTGAGTTTTTTGATGAGGATAACGATAGAAAATTAAGCAAGAAGGAAATTGTAAAACTCCTTAAGGATGCTGAAATCAATGGATTTCTGAGAGGAATCGTTTCTACAAAACTTATAGAAGGCTATGATAAAAATGGTGATGAGCTTGTAGATTGGTACGAGTTTAAGGCGGCCATTGCAAAGATTAAGAGATAGCGTAAAAATAAAAAATCCGACCTTTTGGATCGGATTTTTATAAGTGAGATTCGTTTTTAATTTATTTTACCTGCTCTACGATTGCTTTAAAAGCTTCTGGGTGATTCATGGCCAAATCGGCAAGAACCTTTCTGTTTAGTTCAATACCACTAGCTTTTACTTTACCCATAAATTGTGAGTAGGACATTCCGTGTTGTCTGGCACCTGCATTAATACGGGTAATCCATAATGAACGGAACGTTCTTTTTTTGTTTTTACGGTCTCTATAAGCATATAGCATTGCTTTTTCAACCGCGTTTTTGGCTACTGTCCAAACATTTTTACGTCTCCCGAAGTAACCTTTTGCTTGCTTCATCACCTTTTTTCTTCTGGCTCTTGAAGCTACTGCGTTTACTGATCTTGGCATTTCTTTTCTTGTTTTTTGTAGTAGGCGCCCTTACTAATTTTTAAAGGAACTTTTGTTGGCCTAACTCCATGGTTAATAATTTTACCTTTGAACTTTTACTTTAAACGTAATTGTTCCTTAATGCTATTAACGTCATGTGGGTGTACCAATGTATCATGAGTTAAAGCAAGCTTACGCTTTTTGGACTTCTTCGTAAGAATGTGGCTCTTAAAAGCGTGCTTTCTCTTAATTTTTCCCGTACCCGTAAGCTTAAATCGCTTCTTGGCACTGGATTTTGTTTTTTGTTTAGGCATTTTCTCCTATTTTTTTGATTAAATCTCACTTGCTACCTTCTATATTTTGGACCCAGAAGGTTGCTTAGGGGTCTCTTTCCAAGCCAAACGCTACCAGTAATTACTAATAGCGTCTAGTTTTATCTGTAAATTTCGGAGGTTTAGAAAATCCGAAACCTTATTTTTTTGTTTTTGGGGCTATGAACATCGTCATTCTTTTACCTTCCAATCTCGGCATCTGTTCCACCTTTCCAAGTTCCTCCAGTTCGGAAGCCAATTTTAACAACAATATTTCACCTTGGTCTTTGTAGACTATGGACCTTCCTTTAAAGAAAACGTATGCCTTTAATTTTGCTCCATCTTTTAGGAACTTTTCAGCATGCTTCTTTTTAAATTCATAATCATGATCGTCCGTGTTAGGCCCAAATCTAATTTCCTTCACAACAACTTTGGAAGCTTTGGCCTTCATGGCCTTCTCCCTTTTCTTCTGTTCGTACAAAAACTTCTTGTAATCTATAATTTTACAAACAGGAGGATCCGCCTTAGGTGAAATTTCGACTAAATCCAATTCCAATTCTTTGGATAAATCCAAAGCTTTTCGAATAGGATATACTCCAACTTCTACATTATCACCAACTAGTCTTACTTCTGGAGCAAGAATTTTTTCATTAATATTATGAGGGTTTTTATTTTCCCTTCTAGGTTGAGGCCTGAATCTTTTACGTATTGCTATGACTTATTATTTTTAATTAAACTTAATTTTTGAACGACTTTAAGGTACTATTTATTTCGTTAGTTACCAAGTCGGTAAACTGTTCTATGGTGATTGCTCCTAAATCTTCACCGCCGTGCCTTCTTACGGAAATGGTATTGGAACTTTCATCATTTTCCCCTACGATCAGCATAAAAGGAATTTTATTCATTTCTGCCTCGCGTATTTTTTTGCCAACAGTTTCGTTTCTATTGTCAACAAGGGCGCGAATTTCGTTATTTTCTAGCGATTTTAAAACTTTTTCAGCATATTTTTCATGTTTCTCACTTACCGGTAATACAATAGCTTGATCTGGAATCAGCCACAAGGGGAAATTACCTCCTGTATGCTCCAATAAAAGTGCTATGAATCGTTCCATGCTTCCAAAAGGTGCTCGATGTATCATCACAGGTCTATGGAACTCGTTGTCGCTTCCTTTGTAGGTGAGCTCAAAACGTTCCGGTAAATTGTAATCAACCTGAATTGTACCTAGTTGCCATTGTCTTCCCAAGGCATCTTTGACCATGAAATCCAATTTTGGACCATAAAATGCTGCTTCCCCACTTTCTATGATGAAATCCAATCCCTTTTCTTTGGCTGCATTAATAATCGCTTGCTCCGCCTTTTCCCAATTTTCCACGGAACCTATATACTTTTCAGGAGTATCCAAATCACGGACGGATACTTGGGCCGTAAAATCCTCAAATCCCAAAGAACCTAAAACATACAAGGAAAGGTCGATAACATTTTTGAACTCTTGATCCAATTGATCTGGAGTACAGAAAATGTGGGCATCATCCTGGGTAAAACCACGGACCCTGGTCAGACCATGGAGTTCACCACTTTGTTCGTATCTGTAGACCGTTCCAAATTCTGCATATCTCTTAGGTAATTCTTTATAACTAAAGGGTCTAGTATTATAAATTTCACAATGATGGGGGCAGTTCATGGGTTTCAAAAGAAACTCCTCGTCCTCTTTAGGCGTGTGTATGGGCTGAAAGCTATCCCCACCATATTTGGCATAATGGCCAGAAGTTACATAAAGTTCTTTTTGGCCAATATGCGGGGTTACAACCATTTCATAACCTGCTTTCTTTTGGGCCTTTTTCAAAAATTGCTCCAATCGCTCGCGAAGTGCAGCTCCTTTTGGTAACCATAGTGGCAATCCCTGTCCAACTTTTTGGGAAAATGTAAAAAGTTCCAATTCTTTTCCCAATTTTCTGTGATCTCTCTTCTTGGCCTCTTCTAAAAGGGCAAGATATTCAGTTAGTTCCTTCTGCTTAGGAAAGGATATTCCATAAACTCTTGTAAGTTGGGGTTTGTTTTCGTCTCCCCTCCAATAAGCTCCCGCAACACTTAATATTTTAATGGCCTTAACTATTCCTGTGTTGGGGATGTGCCCTCCACGACATAGATCAGTGAAAGTGTCATGGTCGCAAAAGGTTATAGTGCCATCTTCTAAGTTCTCAATGAGCTCAACCTTATATTCGTTACCTTGATTCTTGTAAAATTGCAATGCATCCGATTTTGATACCTCACGCATTTTATAATCATGTTTGCCTCGGGCAATCTCTAATGCCTTCTGTTCTATTCTAGGAAAGTCCTTTTCGGAAATAGTGCCTTCGGGTAAATCGACATCATAATAGAACCCATTGTCAATAGCCGGACCTATGGTAAGTTTTACCCCAGGATAAAGCTCTTCCAAGGCTTGTGCTACAATGTGTGACGTGGAATGCCAAAAAGCTTTTTTACCTTCTTTGTCATTCCATGTGTAAAGGATAAGAGATCCGTTGTCGGTTAACGGTGTGGTGCTCTCAACGGTAGTGTCATTGAACTTGGCAGAAATAACATTTCTTGCAAGCCCTTCGCTTATGCTTTTAGCTACATCTACGGGAGTGATGCCTTTCTCAAATTCTTTAATTGAGCCGTCCGGTAAGGTTATCTCTATCATATTCAGGTTTTGTAAACAGGGGGCAAAGATAATATGTTGAATTTACCTCTACAATATATTATATATATGTTTTATATAGATTCCATAGTATATCGTCATTTAGGTTCTTTGCTTGAGTATAATTGATACTTTAACATAAAATAGTTTATTTGATGGGGGGTCTTTTAAATATTACTTTATTCTATTGTTTTGAATCATTTTTTTAATTAAATTCAATGCCCTTTTTCTTTTAAAACTTGCAAAGTCCTAAGTATAAGAATGTTGGGTTTTTTGTTTTAAAAAAAAATAAAAAAGGCGATTATTTTTCTTTGTTATTTAAAAAACAGGCTTACATTTGCAGCCCGCTAATCGGATAAGATATTTTCTAGATGATTGGCAGTAATAAAAAGAGTGCAAACGTTCATTATTTGTTGTTTTCTGATGGTTTGAAAAAAAATTATTTTTTTCTTTTTTAAAAGTTGTCAGGTTAAAAAACAGTTGTATATTTGCACCCGCTTAGGGGAATACCTAGGGGAAGGAAAGGGAAACGGGGCGGAGGCCTTGTGGGGATTTCCGGATTTGAGTTCATTGAAATATTGTGGAGAGAGTCGCGTCCTTTTAATGGGA
>JAUIGC010000157.1 GCA_030429835.1 Bacteroidia bacterium | reverse complement strand
GTATATTTTGTTTTTTTCAAAGGTGTTGATACTCTTGTTGATGTTGAACATGGCCAGATCAAAATCCTTGGCATCCTTATATAGCGAGGCCATATTGCTTGAAGTTTCGGCATCAATGATCTCATCATCTATTTTTCTATTGATTTTTTGAACGGTATCGTAAAAGATCAAGGCATTTTTATAATCCTTTTGGTCTGCATATAAACTGGCAATGTTTTCATTTAATATGGACAGCATTTTATTGCACTTGGCTTTACGGGCCACATCTATCCCTTTTAAATAAAGATTAAGTGCTTCGGCGTAATTGCCTTCATAGCTGTAATCATGGGCCAGTCCGTTAATAATGTCAAGTTCAGCAAGTTCATCCCCAATTTCTTCGCTTAGAATTAGAGCCTCTTTAAATAGGGCCATCGATTTTTCACGATTACCTTGATCGGAATTGTAATTTGCCAAACCACTCAAAGCCCTGATAATTCCACCTGTATATTCAATTTCAGTACTAAATTTCAGTACGCGCTTAGAAATGGAGTGGAGGCTATCATTATTAATGAAACGGTAGGAAAATGCCAGATTTGAAAGTAGATTTATATGGGTGGTATCCTTTGGATTGAATCGGTTAGTGGATTCCAAACGCTTAAGCTTAAAAGCAAGACTGTCCTTTTTGGTCAATTGGGAATGTAGAGATACCGACATAAGAAGCATGCCCAAAAGAAAGCTGACTTTCCCAAGTTGGAATTTGTTGAGGATAAGGTTGATATTTTTATGGGGCATAATGTTAATCTACCAAGGTAAAAATACTTTCTCTTTGGCGTTGTAGGAAACTAAATGTTGTGAAACATCAAAAAATGTGTGTTTTATCTGATGAAATGTGCATTTCATCGATTATAACAAGAAAAAGACTACAAAATGTAAATTACTGAGGCTTTGTTATTTGGAATACATTATTTCCTTTGTATTTAAAAAGTTTAATTTTCATAGCGGGAAGTATTAAAATCTTTTGGTTGAATCAAACCAAAAAAGTATTTTTGCATCCGCTTTTAATGGTGGTTGTAGCTCAGCTGGTTAGAGCGCTGGATTGTGGTTCCAGAGGTCGCCGGTTCGAACCCGGTCTTCCACCCTTAAGTTTATAAAAAGTCCCGGACATTGATTGTTCCGGGATTTTTGTTTTTGGGAGTATTTGGGTGAGAAGCCTGTGCCGGGCACAGTCGAGGTAAACCTGGTCTTCCACCCTTAAGTTTCAGAATCCCAGACTGCAAAGTCTGGGATTTTTTTGTTTTATAAACTTGCTTGTTGGTTTATCCATCAATTGAAAAGGGGCATCCGTCAATTCACAGACCCTTTTGATACATTTTAATCTATTTTCCCTTTCAGTACTGGAAATATTTTCTTTCACACCCAAATCGAGACACTTACTATGGGGAAAACAAAATTAGCCATATGCATTGGTTGTTTGCTTTTTTTTGGACATACTAAAGCAAAAGTCGAAGTTGTAAATGATTCATTATCAAATATAAATACTGCTCATCGATATTTTAATGAGTTAGAAATTGAGTCCCAGGATTTCTTTTCTTTTTCTTCTCAGGACGGAGAGGAATTTGACCAAAATTATATAAGCAAGAATTTTTCAAAGGATACGGTTACTGTTCAACAAGTCAATATTGCCAAATCAGTTATTGAGCAACTTGAACATGATCAAAATTATGTAGGATTAATTTCTCCAAATGATTTGGTAACACTACCAATTGGTGTAAAAAAAGAAATCGGGACAATAACGTACACACTTGCTATTAATAAGGCTGAAATATTTCCCACATACACCAAGGTAACCGCATTTGTTCATATAAAATTACCACAAACCGATTCGGTTGGGGAACCAATTGAGCTGTTTTTTGGAGCGGATGATATTAAGATTTCCCATAAAGGAGGAATATACGGTGATGCCAATTTGGTGTTATTGGGTGATATTGGTATACCTATAAATGGTGGTAATGGTTTGGTGGCGCTCAAGGGTGGTTTTGACATACAAACCGGAAATATCCAAAATCTGACCTATGTTACCATTGATTGTGGGGGATTCAAAGAAATGGGAGTTACCGCAGATGTGTTGTTTCCCCGAAGTATGCTCGAACCTGTCGATTCTAATTATGAGGTAATTCCTGATAAGAATGAGAAAGTAACGGGCCATTTTCAAACCATTGTTGGAGATTGGAATGATATTTTGGTGGAAATAGATTTACCTCCATTTCAAGTAACCAAAACAGGAAGTCCAAATAGTGATGGTAAGGCAGGACTCATTTTTGAAATTACCAATGCTATTTTTGATTTTAGTGATGTCAGAAATTCATCCAGTGTGATGTTTCCTGATGGTTACCAACAATACCTAATCCCTGGAAACGAACAGTTATGGCGAGGGATTTATGTTGACAATTTGCAAATAATCCTTCCCAAACAGTTTAAAAAAAGAAATAGTGAGGAACGCATAACATTTCAGGCTGCCAATCTGCTTATTGATGGTGTCGGCGTTTCAGGAAATTTCTCTGTGGAAAACCTTTTGCCCATAGACGAAGGAGATGCTTCAAAATGGCAGTTCTCTGTGGACTATATCGAAGTGGATTTATTGGCGAACCATTTGGTCGGGGCCGGATTTGAAGGCAAAATAGTACTGCCTGTTACCAAAGAGGTGGCACCTGAAGAGAAAAGTGACCTGGCTGCGGTTGATCAAAAAACGTTGAGTTATGAGGCAATTATTGATCCTTTAAATGAGGAGTACCATCTTACAGCCACTACAAATGATGCTATTCCTTTTGATATCTTTAAAGCTAGGGCCACGATCACACCGAACTCCTATGTGGAATTACGGGTATCGGAAAAGAAGTTTAGACCTAAGGCCGTACTACATGGTAATATAGCCATTAAAGGAAGCAACAGTACTTCTGATCCTGATAAAGGAACGGTGGACTTTGAGGGAATCACATTCCAAAATCTACAACTACAAACGGTTTCACCATACTTTCAAGTAGATTATATGGGCTATAATGGAGATGTGAAGTTTGCCGACTTTCCAGTAACTATTTCCGATATCGAATTTAATTCTACCAATACCACAGCGGCACTTTCCTTTAATCTTAATGTAAATATGATGGAGAAAGGGTTTGCAGGAAATACAACCCTTTCCATTATTGGCGGATTTGATGAAAATGAGGATTTACATCGTTGGAGATTCCAGAGAATAGAAATACATCAAATTTATCTGGAAGCAGATTTGGGGACCATACAAATCAATGGAATGGTGGATATTAAAAGTGATGACCCGGTTTATGGAGATGGTTTTTACGGAGAATTGGGAGCCACATTTAATGGCATAGCGGTAGATGCTTCGGCATGGTTTGGCAAAACAGATTTTAGATACTGGTTTGTAGATGCCTATGCAGATCTTTCACAATCACCGGCACCTGTTTACATAGGACCTGCCAAGGTTAGCGGTTTTGGCGGTGGAGCATATTATAGAATGAGTAAAAAGCCAGGCTCTTATTCGGCTTTGGTTCCATCTGGACAATCCTACGTTCCCAATGCAAGTAATGCCCTTGGATTTAGGGCTTTGATCGGGTTCGCGCTTACAAATGAAAAAGCATTCAATGGTAAGGTAGGTTTTGAAATGGATTTTAATAATCATTATGGGCTAAACCGAGTCATGTTCTTCGGGGAAGGTCACATTGTCAAGGCATTGGATTTTGAATTTGGGGATGAGTTCAAACAAAAATTGCAAGGTATGGAGGAGAAGATCAACTCCTTTGGTGAGAATAACCCAACCATACAACGTCTCAAAGAAACCAATCTAGTAGATTACAGTAAGGTTAGCTTTCCTCAGGACGGTTTGACCTTTGATGTGGGAATCGATGCCCACTTCGCCATGGAAATGGATTTTCAACACAGGACATTCCATGCTGAATTGGAGATTTATGTAAACACGCCTGGTGGCTTTTTTCAAGGAGTAGGTCCAAAAGGAAGGGCAGGTTGGGCTGTTTTCCATATTGAACCGGAAGAATGGTATCTCCATATAGGAACCCCTCAAGACCGAATAGGGTTAAAGCTTGGTCTCGGAAATTTTAATCTTGAAAGTACTGCATACTTAATGATTGGTGAGGATTTGCCCGGAAGTCCTCCTCCGCCACCCATTGTTGCAGAAATTTTGGGAGTCGATTTGGCGAGCTTGGATTATATGCGGGATTTGAATGCCCTGGAAAGTGGAATGGGTTTTGCCTTTGGTGCTGATTTTAGTATAGATACCGGGGACATGACCTTTTTGATATTCTATGCAAGATTTCAAGCAGGGTTTGGTTTTGACATCATGATAAAGGATTATGGCGAGACAGCTTGTAAGGGTAGCGGACAAATAGGTATCGATGGCTGGTATGCCAATGGACAGGCCTATGCCTATCTCCAAGGAGAGTTGGGCATTAACATAAAATTGATGTTTGTAAAAAAGAAAATACCCATTATTAAAGCTGGAGCAGCAGTTTTATTACAAGCAAAATTGCCCAATCCTTCATGGTTCAAAGGATACTTGGGAGGACATTTTAACCTTTTGGGCGGATTGGTCAAAGGAAGGTTCCGCTTTAAAATTGAACTTGGGGAAGAATGCGAAATCATTGGGGGGTCTCCTTTGGGTGGTTTAAAAGTGATTGCTGATGTGACCCCCAGGGATGGTTCAAATGATATTGATGTATTTGCTGTTCCACAGGCTGCATTTAACATGCGGATTGACCATCCTTTTGAGTTGGAGGATGATGAAGGGGTAAAAACCTACCGTATCCTTTTGGATGAGTATCGGGTGACCAGTGAGGGAACTGTCATCAATGGAGAGCTGGAATGGAACGAAAACCATGATCTGGCAAATTTTGTTTCCCACGATATATTGCCTCCCAATGCTCCTATAGATGTAAAGGTTGTGGTAAGTTTTCAACAATGGGAAGGAAACCGATGGACTACACTGACCCAAGATGGAAAGCCAGCCAAAGAGATAGAAGAACGAAGCTTTACAACCGGCGAAGCACCTGACTATATTCCTCTTAGCAATTTGGTTTACGCATATCCAGTAGTCGACCAACAATACTTTTATCAAAAAGAAAGCAACGCGGGCTATGTAAAATTAAAAAGGGGGCAACCTTATCTATTTTCGCCGCAGACCGATTGGGTACAATCCACAAGATTTGAAACAGAATCACAATCCCTAGGCACAAACCAAGTATCGTACAACGCTTCGGATAAAATGGTCCATTTTTATTTTCCAGAGCTTCAGAATCAAGAGACCTACACCTTCAAAATAATCAGTTTGTCACCAGAAGAAGCAAGTTTGGGGATTGTCAATGAAAACTATGTTTCAGAAAATAGCGGTCAGGAAGGCACATCAATTGAGGTGCGTAATAGGGAAATAGGGACAGCAGCAAAACAAACCTCAGAAACTGAAATCTTAGCATATGATTTCACTACAAGTCAATACAACACTTTTAAACAAAAAGTGGCAGCTAAGGTAGTGGGCCAGTATTTATTGGACCCTATATATTCCAATGTTCATGCATTACAGGTAGATGTCAAGGTGCCATCAGAACGCTTTGGGAAAGATGAAATTTTGGGGAGCGAATATTCGGACAATGAGCCCATGATTTCAAGGGAAGCCATCTTAAATAATAGCTATTACCAAGAAGCCATACAGCCGCTAATTTATGAAGGTTATCCATTGGAACCTGGCTTTACGGTTGACCGAGATGTTAAGGAATTGGGCCTACCACCAAAAAGAGGCGTAGATATTATGACGTGGTACATCTCATATCTGGAATCCAATCCAGACTATTCATTATTGGATAAAAGGATTCCGTATCGTTACAATTTACCCTACTACTACAAACAGGATTTTATAGATATCCAATATAAAGTAGTCAATGCCTATCTGCACGAACCAGCAAAGTATCAGGCCCAAATTGGTGAGTACAACTATATCATCAATGGAATAATGCCGCCAATACGGACAGGAGATTATAAGGTAAAGTTCCAATATGTGCTTCCAGGCCAGATAAAAGGAACTTCTCAAATATTTAACTACAACAATCCCTACTAATGGTAAAATTTATTCAAAGACTTTTGATTTCAAGGGGTTTTGTGTTTGCTGTGACTTTGGGATGTTTCTCAATGGCTCAGTCCCAACAGGATTCCCTAGCTGTCCAACAACCTGAAATTGTTGTTATGGCACGTCCTCAAAAAGATGGAAAGATTATGTTGCGTTGGGCGGTTACCACCCCATTGGCATGGCGTAAACTCAACGAATATGGCTATGAAGTAAAACGATACACCGTTACACGCAATAACAGTACACTCCCAAACCCAATAGAAAAGCTGTTGGGAATTTTCAAGCCCAAACCATTGGATGAATGGATGCCAATGATAGAAAATAATAACAACGCAGCTGTGATGGCCCAATCCATTTATGGGGAAGCTTTTGATATTGAGGGTATGGATCAGCTGTCGGCCATAATCAATATAGCCGAAGAGCAGGAACAACGATTTACATGGGGATTGTATGCTGCCGATCAAGATTATGAAGTGGCCCAGATGGCTGGTCTTGGATATATAGACCAAGAGGCACTTACAAACGAAAAATATGTGTACAAAATAACGGCTCTGGTCCCTGAGAACCTAATGGATATTGAGGAGGGAGGGGTTTTTATCGGTCTTCAAGATTATGAGGATTTACCCAAACCCTTGGATTTAGCGGTGGTCTTCTTTGATGGAAAATCCATGCTGAGCTGGAACTATGCCATCCATAACCAGATATATAATAGCTATTTCGTGGAAAGGTCTATTGATGGAGTCAATTTTAAAGGATTAAACGATTTACCCCTTACCACACTCAACAATGGTGAAAAAACAGACCCGATGCGAATGTTTTATACAGATTCTATTAGCAACGATCAAACGTATTATTATCAAATTCTGGGGAAGACCCCATTTGGTGAGTTGAGTCCGGTCTCCGAAGTGGTATCTGGAAAAGGAGAAAAAAAATTGCCTTATGTCCCACACATTACCTCCCGATATTATGAGGACGATAAAACGGTATTGT
>JAUIGC010000156.1 GCA_030429835.1 Bacteroidia bacterium | reverse complement strand
ATTATCGTTCAATTGTATAATTTGACCTAGAATACCCGTTCATTAAAGGGTTATTATTAGACAATACACGATTGAAACTTAAATCCAATTTATGTTAATGCTCATTTGGTAAATTATCCCAGAAACAACCTCCATCAACCCCACCAACGAGGCCCAACTCTTTACTGCTGGCGGTGTATTTTTGGACGTTATATCATTAAATATTATATTTTTTCGAAGACAAGGCGGTCAACACTTCCATCACCACCACTAACATGCTTTAATTCTATTCTTGTACTACTGAAGGAAACAATTTCCCAGTCCTCTGAAATTTCAGCAAATTTGGCCGGTGATGAAAAAAAGATGTTAAAGTCAACATCGTCATCTGAACTGCTGTCATCATCGCCACTGTTAGATTCTGAGGTTATGGACCATGCACCGGAAACGGAAGTTTCACCATCCTCCGCATTTAATTCACCGGATGCGACAAAAACAAAACTGAATCCGGAAAAGTCAGAGGTTTTATCAATTCCATCCTCTTCAAAAAGTGCCACTAACCAAGTACCCGTTGATACCGTAGATTTTACTTCTTCCACATTTTCCACACTACCCATGTTATCCGAATCATCGGACGTTTCGCAAGAAATAAACAAGAAGCTTGCCATAGCGACAAACGCAAAACCGAATAATTTTAATCCCCTCATCTTTTTAATTTTTAAGTGTTATAAAAAAAGAGTCTATCGGGGGCTTCCCGATAGACTCGCAAATTTTTTATTTTTCAAGAACCAAAACACTCACGGTACCATCACCGCTAACATCCTTTAGCTCCAATCTTCCTTCAACTATAGATACATAATCCCAATCCTCAGTAAGTTCCAGAAATGGTGCATTGTCACCGAAATTAAGGTACACCTTAAGTTGACCGTCTTTATTCCTTAAAACTCTCCAAAGTCCATTGGCATAAGTAGTTCCTCCTTCTTTAAGTTCTATTTGATTTTCGACCATGAATGCTGTACTATACCCCATAAAACTTTCGGTCTTATCCATATCTCCTTCTACATAGGAGGCTACAACCCAATCACCGCCCATCATAAAGTTCCTGATTTCCAATACATCTGCATCACCGGCATTGTCCTCACAAACACGTTGTAAAACAAGTTCATAGTCAATTTCATCAACCTCAAACTTTAATCGGCTTTCTGTAAGTTCACGAACGGGCCATTCAAAACTTACTCCTGGCTCATCACCCATAGTGATGGACATTGCAAGTTGCTGTTGCATGTTCAAGCCAATTTCCCAAGTACCTTCTGAAGTATTGACCCCGTTACTCAAGGTAATAACACCTTCCGGCATAAATTTGAATTCATATCCCAATAGACGGTCTATTTCTTCGCCTTGGTTTTTTACCTTTTTAATGACCCAAGCACATTCCTTTAAGATATTACGTAAATTATCAGCGGTATATCCAGCCCCATCCTCTTCACAATATCTTCTCATCCTAATACGGTTTCTTTCTCCATTATAGAATTTAATGATACCTTCTTCCGTTTTATAAATGGTCCATTCCATGCTGAATTCAGTCATTGTTTCCAAATTCATAGTAATCATAGCTCCATTATCGCCCATAGAGGAAGTCCATGTTCCATTGGCCTCAAACCCTGACCTATGCGTTACCTTAACCGTACCATCTTCCATGAAGTTGATGAAATAATCTAAATACAATGGACTTTGGTCAACATCATTGCTTATCACTTCCAAAACGTGCCATGGACATGAAACCAAATAACCATCCAATTCTTCTTCGGTGAAATCATCATCATTATAGTCATTATCATCATCTTCGTCACAGGCATCCTTGGCGTTTCGTATGTTCATCGCCAATTCCTCATTGCTGTTCACCTCAATTTTAGAACCATCGTACAATTCCAACATAATTGGGAAATCAAAACTAACTAATTGATTGTCTTCCAGGCCTTTAAAAAACAATCTAAGCTCCATATCACTTTTAACCATTACTTCTCCTGTTTGCTCTAGATTGATGTCAAATGTGTACAAGGTCATGGGATATACAAAATCTATACATTCAATATCATCATCCTCACCGCCTTCTTTACACTGTTCCCTTAAAGCTTTAAGGTCTTCAAATCCATTAATAGTAATTTCAGTAAAGTCTCCGGAAGTTATAGTGATAGGAAATAGAATTTCCAGGAAATCCTCATCATCATCAACCTCGTCAAAAATCTCCTCAATCAATTTTAAATCCTCCCTGGAATTGATGGTCAATTCCAATCCATTTACCTCAACGGTATAAGGGAATTTAACATCGTAGCAACTAGTGCCATCTACAATATTATCAAAAGAACCATCCCTAGCCGTGGTATTCTGTATTAAAATACCTGTAGAGGAACTGGCAGTAATAGCAGTCTGGTCCTCGCCAGTACTTATCTCTTCAAACTCATCTTGACATGAGGTAAAGCTCAATGCCATCACAAATATGCCTAGGTAAGCAAAATTTAAAATCTTTTTCATAACGATTTGGTATTATTTGTTTATTCGGTCTTAAAACAATTCACATTTAAAAAACCCTACCTACATTTTTATTTTTTTTAAAATATCTTTGAAAAAAACAGGACATTGAAAGCAAACGACCATCAAGATGTATGCAAGGAAAGTACGTACAGTGCTTTGTTCAATGCCAATTCAAAAACGGTTTTCAACTATATATATTACAAGTTTGGCAATGAAGAGAAGGCCCATGACGCCGTACAGGAAGCTTTTGTAAAACTTTGGGAGAACTGCGCCAAAGTTACTCCTGAAAAAGCCAAGTCCTATTTATATACCGTAGCCAATAATTTGTATTTAAATGTAATAAAGGCCGAAAAGGTGCGTCTTAAATATGCCGATAAATCGCTCAAGACCACTAACGAGTCTCCTGAATTCCTTATGGAAGAAAATGAGTTTAAGGCGAAATTGGATCACGCTTTGAATAACTTACCGGAGAATCAACGATCAACCTTTCTATTGAACAGGATCGATGGTAAAAAATATGCTGAAATTGCCGAAATGGAGGGGGTAAGTGTAAAGGCCATTGAAAAGAGGATGCATTTGGCCTTAAAATCCCTAAGAGAAAAAATTGATGGAATTTAGATTTGGTTGATGGTTGATGGTTGATGGTTGATGGTTGATGGTTGATGGTTAAAGAAATTAAAATAACCATTTCAACATGCATAAGACAAAAAGTAATAGTTTCTGTTAAAAGGCTAATAAAACAATTGTGGTATTGGAAGAGCAATTACTAAAAACTAACAACTTATAACTATCAACTAAAAAAGTAGGGTTTTTTTCTAGATAGTTGTTAAAGAGGTATAAAGCTAAAAGACATGCAAGAAAATTACTTGGCAAAATGGCTTAACAACGAGCTCACGGAAGATGAGCTTACTGAGTTTAAAAAGTCCGAAGAGTATGCTACCTATCAAAAGATAGTAGATGTTACGTCAGGGTCAGAGGCCCCAGAATTTGATATGACCAAAGCTTGGGATAACTTACAGTCTAGAAGGGCCAAAGAAACCCCTAAAGTTATCACACTCTCCCCTTTCAAAGCCTTTCTAAGGGTGGCGGCAGTCATCGCCGTATTGCTTACTGGCACTTATTTTTACCTGAATACACTGGACGAAACCATAACGACACAGTTGGCGGAGAATAGGGAAATTACATTGCCGGACAATTCTGAAATAGTACTGAACGCAGAATCTAAATTGTCCTATAACGAAAAGAACTGGGATTCCAAAAGAGCAATCAATTTAGAAGGCGAAGCTTACTTTAAAGTAGCAAAGGGCAAGAAATTTACGGTTACGACCTCACTGGGAACAGTTACGGTCCTAGGAACACAATTCAACGTGGAGAACAGGAATGGTTTTTTTGAGGTTACCTGTTATGAGGGCTTGGTAAGTGTGAACTTTAACGGTGAAGAATTTAAACTTCCGGCAGGAAATTCGGCAATCGCTATTAATGGAAGCCTAAGCAAATCCAAAGTGGAAATAAACGGACAACCTTCTTGGATAAACAAAGAAAGTTCCTTTAAGAGCATCCCCTTAAAATATGTTTTGGCAGAATTGCAACGTCAATATAATTTGCAGGTAACCCTAGAGGGTATTGATGAAAATCAACTATTTACCGGCACCTTTAGCAATACCAATTTGGATTTGGCGCTAAAAAGTATAAGCACACCTCTTCAAATTAATTATAAATTTGAGGGCAATAAAGTGCTGTTCTATGAGGAAAGCGCACCTTAAATCGCTTACATTCCAACTTGTAATATTTTTTCTATTTTTCCTCGGAAATAATGGATTTGGCCAAGATACATCCCAAACGAAAATTCCAGTTATCGATTTACTTCAGGAACTGGAAGATAAATTCGAGGTTAAGTTCTCTTTTGTCGATGCCGATTTAGAAGGTCTACAAATATCCAAGCCAACCGTTGATGGTTTACAAGCTTCCATTGGCTACATAATTGGGAAAACACCATTGCAAATTGAAAGACTCAATGACCGATACTATTCCGTAGTGTTAAGAAATACCATTTCTATTTGCGGTACCGTATTGGACAACTTTGAAAATAACTCAATACCTGGGGCTACTGTACGAATCCTAGATTCTGATAAGGCTACGGTTACCAATATAGAAGGTCAATTTAGTTTTGAAGAGGTACTTAGAACCGCTGTTGTCCAAATTAGCCATTTAGGTTTTAAAACCTATTTTATTTCTGCCGAAGAATTATCTATAAGCGCTCCTTGCTTCAAGATAGCCTTGGCCCTCAGCTACCAAGAGCTTGAAGAGGTAGTGGTCTATAAATTTCTAACGGATGGTCTGGCAAAATTTTCCGATGGTAGCATTCAAATGAATACTGCGGAATTCGGAATTCTGCCTGGCCTCATAGAACCTGACATTCTGCAATCTGCGCAATCCTTGCCCGGAATCAAGAGTGTGGACGAAACCGTATCCGACATAAATATCCGTGGAGGAACTAACGACCAAAATTTAATTTTATGGGATGGTATTAAAATGTATCAGTCCGGGCATTTCTTCGGGCTTATTTCAGCCTTCAACCCGTATTTAACCGACAAAATTACCATCATAAAGAATGGAACCAGTTCGGTCTACGGGGACGGTGTTAGTGGCGTCATGGACATGCGCACAAAAAATGACATCCAAAACTCTACCTTCGGCGGGGCGGGGTTCAACCTAATCAGTGGGGATATGTACGGACAAATTCCATTGTCCGAAAATTTGGCCTTACAGTTCTCTGGAAGAAGATCCCTAACGGATTTTCTACAAACGCCAACCTATACCACTTTTTCAGAAAAGGCCTTTCAGGATAGTGAAGTAAGGACCGACAACGATTTCTATTTTTACGACTTTACTGGAAAGTTGTTGTACGATTTAAACCCATATCATAAAGTGAGGTTGAGCCTTATCCATATCAACAACGACCTTGACAATATAACAACTAGTAACGATGGTGATGAGGCCACCGAAAGTTCCTTGGACCAAATCAACATTTCTTTCGGTGGAAGCCTTGAAAGTGAATGGACGGATAACTTTTATACCCAGGCAAACGTCTATTATACCCAATATCGGCTTACAGCCTTTAGTATTACCGAAAGTGCTTCACGTCAATTGTATCAAAACAATCTGGTAAAGGAATCCAGTGCAAAACTCAATACTATTTACAAAGTAACACCCACCTTGCAATGGACGAACGGTTACCAATTCACAGAAACCGGAATTGAAAATATTACAAGGCTCAATCAACCTTTTTTTGAAAGCAGTATAAAAGGGGTTATTAGGTCACATAGCCTTTATTCGGAAATACAGTATAAGACAGAAGACAAAAATCTTTTTGCCCAATTTGGGGGAAGACTAAATTATATTTCCAACATCAATACTTTTGACCAGGTACTGGTCGAACCCAGATTAAGTATCTCCTATGAGTTTGCCACCAATTTTAAATTGGAGGTCTTGGGCGAATTCAAGAGCCAATACACCAATCAAATTATTGATCTGGAACAAAACTTTTTAGGCCTGGAAAAAAGAAGGTGGACCTTGGCAGATGAAAACAATTTACCTGTAGTTAAAAGTAAACAGGGGTCATTGGGCCTCAATTATGATGAAAACAGATTGTATGTTGGGGTTGAGGCATTTTATAAAAATGTAACAGGCATCAATGTGAATACCCAGGGGTTTCAGAATCAAAACCAATTTAATGGGGAAATCGGCGAATATTTGGTAAAGGGTGTGGAGTTCCTGATCAACAAAAAAACAAATGATTATAGTGCTTGGTTCAGTTATGCCTATAATGATAACAACTATACCTTTAACACCATATCACCCCCCAACTTTCCCAACAACCTGGAGCTGGAACACTCCTTCACCTTGGCCGGGAATTACAATTATAATAATTTCAAGGTTGGTATAGGACTCAATTACAGGTCGGGCAAACCTTATACGAAACCCGATTCCAATACTCCTTTAGATACTACTGTTTTTCCCAATGAAATAAACTATGAGTCACCCAATAGCAGTAGCTTACCAGAATATTTTAGAGCCGATGCTTCCGCGACCTATGATTTTAATTTAAATAAGAGGGTAAAAGCTTCAGTAGGTGCTTCGGTCCTAAACTTTACCGACAGGAAAAATGTACTCAACACCTATTACAGGCTCAATGATGATAATGAGGTTGAAACTGTTCAGCGTATTTCACTAGGCGTAACACCCAATGCAAGTTTCCGCATTAGTTTTTAGTACCATCCGGTAATTTATAAAAGCCCATATTTAGCATAAATTGAAGGGTTTTATATAGTTTGGGAAAGTGGTGTTTGAAATCTGTGGGTGTTTCTACAAAACTTTCCACGGCTACCGCAAAAAATTCATGGGAATTGGCTCTTCCGTACTCCCTAAAATATTTGTTATCTGCCCATTGGGCAATAAATTTCGGATTCTTAAGAAGTCTCTTCATACGGGACATTCCAATCATAAATAGGAAAGACCGCGTATTCAATTTGTTGACCACGTTAAAACTCAATGCATGTGCAAACTCGTGCACGGCCAAGTTTAAACTGTCGTTCGGAATTCTAAATCCCTCCCGCAAATGTTCCGCGGAAAGAA
>JAUIGC010000155.1 GCA_030429835.1 Bacteroidia bacterium | reverse complement strand
AACTAAAGTGCCACCTGGTCTTAAAACACGGAGTATCTCCTCTAAGCCTTTTTCAAGATTTTCAAAGTTTCTTACGCCGAAGGATACGGTAACAGCATCAAAGGAGTTGGATTCGAATTCAAGATTTTCACTATCGCCAACAATCATTTCAATAATAGGGGACAGGTTTTTTTCTTTTATTTTTTTTTCGCCTACGGAAAGCATTCCTGGAGAAATATCCAGACCTACAATTTTTTTTGCCCCTGTTTTTACCATGGCGATTGCCAAATCCCCAGTGCCCGTGGCAATATCTAAAATACTTTCAGGAGATTCTTCCTTTAAAAGGGCAACAACTTTTTTACGCCATTTAATGTCGATACCAAAGGAGATGACACGGTTTAGGCCATCATAATCTGTAGAAATGGTATCGAACATTTGGGTGACCTGCTCTTTTTTACCCAAGTTTGAGTCCTTATAAGGGGTAACTTTTTTCGGCATCTGCAAAATTTTGGGCAAAGATACAATATAGAACAAGGTTCTTTGAATTTTTGATAAACTCAATGAACGATTAAATCCTTCTTAAAAGCTTGAAAATAAATTGAAAGCTCATAAAATTATGTAATTTTGTTGCCATTAAATCACTTACTTGTAAAACATAGCTGCTGCTCCTTCAAAGAACGGCAATCGGAACTATTTTAATTTTCCGATAAAGCTATCTTAAGAATTTAAATGAAAATAATAATTGCCGGAGCTGGTGAGGTTGGATTTCATTTGGCGAAATTACTATCGTACGAATCCCAGAATATCACATTGATAGATACCAATAAGGAGAGTTTGGCGTATGCCGACAATCATTTGGACATAAGGGTCCTCAGGGGAGATGCTACTTCCATTGCTATATTGAAGGATGCTTCCGTGCAGGATTCTGAACTTGTTATTGGGGTTACTTCATCGGAGACTACCAATCTGACCCTCTGTATGTTGGCAAAGCAATTGGGTTGTAAGAGAACCATCGCCAGAATTTCCAATACGGAATTTGTAGATAATAAGGAATTGTTGAAATTTTCGGAATTGGGTATTGACGAACTAATTTCACCAGAGGAGTTGGCTGCTACGGAGATTCAATTGTTGTTGAACAAATCTGCCTTTAACGATACCTATGAATTTGAGGAGGGCGCACTGATTATGGTGGGAGTGTCCCTTCCAAAATCTGCGCCGTTCGTTGGGAAAATGGTGAAAGAGGCGGCAAATGTATTTCCGGAGTTGCATTTTATGCCCATAGCCCTTCAAAGATTGGGCACCCAGTATACCGTTATACCTCGCGGTGACACCTATTTTAAAGAGGGGGACCAAGTTTATTTTATTACCGTAAAGGAAGGCGTAGACGAGCTCTATAAGCTAACGGGGAAGAAGAAGGAGGATATTAAAAACGTGATGATACTTGGCGGTAGCAAGGTGGGATATAAGACGGCCAGGGACCTATGTTCAAAACGTTTCAACGTAAAATTGATTGAAAAAAATAAGGAAAAGGCTTTTGATTTGGCGGATGACCTTCCCAATGCCCTAGTAATTAATGGCGATGGTAGAAATGTGGAGCTACTTGATGAGGAAAGCCTTGAATCCATGGATGCTTTCATAGCCGTTACAGGTAATTCAGAAACCAACATAATGTCCTGTTTGGTGGCTAAATCCAAGCATATAAAGAAAACTATCGCCTTAGTGGAAAATATGGATTATTTTCAGTTATCCCATTCCATTGGTATAGATACGTTAATCAACAAAAAGCTTTTGGCTGCCAACAATATTTTTAGGCATATTAGAAAGGGTGAGGTCGTTGCCTTGATGAGGCTGAACAACTTGAATGCTGAAATCTTGGAATTTATAGTGAAAAGAGATTCCAAAGTAACCGGATCTACTATTAGGGAGTTGAACTTTCCAAAAAACGCCACCATTGGAGGAGTGGTTAGGGATGGCGAGGGAATCATAGCCTTGGGGGGATTCATGATCAAAGAAGGAGATAGGGTTGTTGTTTGTTGCCATCCAGAACAGATTCCGAAAATAGAACGAATGTTCCTATAACATGCGCTTAAATTCAAGAATCATTTTTCATTTAATGGGGCTGTTGCTTCTTTGCAACGGTGGCTTTATGTTATTGGCCGCGTTGGTAAGCGGTATTTATGAGGATGGGGCAACCCTTAGTATAACCCTTGCATCCGTGGCAACCATGTTTGCAGGTGTTTTTGCCATGTACTACACAAGGGGACACCGGAAGGAGGTCAAACAAAAAGAAGGCTATATCATAGTCACCTTTGGATGGTTGGTCATGTCTATTTCTGGGATGCTTCCCTATATTTTTTCGGGAGCGGTTCCCGATATTACAAATGCTTTTTTCGAAACGGTTTCGGGATATACTACAACAGGTGCATCGATAATGGATGACATCGAGTCCATGCCCGAAGGAATTCTTTTTTGGCGAAGCCTTACGCATTGGATCGGTGGTATGGGTATCATTGTATTGGCCATTGCGATTTTACCATTGCTGGGTATCGGTGGAATGCAGTTATTTTCTGCGGAAGCACCAGGCCCTAGTGCGGACAAATTACACCCGCGAATAACGGATACAGCAAAGCGATTGTGGTTAATATATTTAGGATATACAGTTGCCGAGACCATTTTGTTAAAATTGGCCGGGATGTCATTTTTTGATGCTATAAACCATGCATTGGCAACGCTATCCACCGGAGGATTTTCCACCAAGAACGCTAGTATGGCCTATTGGAACGATCAACCTTTAATACAGTACATAGTAATAGTATTCATGTTTTTGGCCGGTAGCAATTTTGTAATGAGCTATTTTGCCTTTAAAGGTAAGATTCAACGTATTCTCAAAGACGAAGAATGGAAATATTACGCCCTTGCGGTTTTAGTATTTACTTTGGTGGTTGCTGGAGTCATTTATTTTAAGGCAAATATAACGGAAGAAACACCAGGATATCCTATGGTCCTAGGGAAGGCAGAAAGTTCCTTTAGGCATGCCGCTTTCCAGGTTATTTCCGTGATTACGACCACTGGATTTGTGAGTGCCGACTTTACCCAATGGACACCTTTTTTAACCGTTTTCTTTTTCGGATTGTTTTTCATGGGTGGTTCTGCGGGTTCCACATCAGGGGGTATAAAGATTATGAGGCATCTTTTGATAATCAAGAATGGACTTTTGGAATTTAAAAGAACCCTACATAGTAACGCTATTATACCAGTTAGGTACAATAACAAAACAGTAAAGGAGAAGATAGTTTATAACATCATAGGCTTCTTTGTACTGTACATGTTACTCTTTATTATTGGGGCACTTGTTTTGGGTATGCTTGGTCTCGATTTTGAGTCGGCCGTGGGTGGAGCGGCATCCTCATTAGGTAATGTTGGACCTGCATTGGGTAGTTTAAATCCGGTAAGCAATTTTAATAGTTTACCCGATTTGGCCAAATGGTGGTGTGGGTTTTTGATGTTGGCCGGAAGGTTGGAACTGTTTACCGTGCTTATTTTGCTGAACCCTTATTTTTGGAAAAGAACATAATTCTTGGTGTATTATGTCAACATAACTAAAAAGCCCTCAACGTATCATTGAGGGCTTATTTTATTTATATTAAACTTAAAAAATAATATTTACAAAAGCGACTTCTTAATTCTGGCAATCGCTTCCTCAATTTCTTTTACCGAAGCAGCATACGAAATTCTGATACAATTTCCGTTACCAAATGCATCACCTGTAACCGTAGCAACATTCGCATATTCCAATAAGTACATCGCAAAGTCCGAAGCATTATTTATTTTGGTACCGTTTAAGGTTTTGCCAAAATAGGCGGTTACATCTGGATACACGTAGAATGCTCCTTCCGGTTCATTACATTTAAATCCAGGAATATCGTTAAGCAAGTCCAAAATCAATTTTCTTCGCTTCTTGAATTCATCCACCATATATTGAATTCGACTGGGAGATTCTACCAGGGCAGTAATCACCGCTCTTTGGGCAATACAGTTGGCACCACTGGTTACTTGTCCCTGTAATTTGTTACATGCCCTTGCGATGTAGGTTGGCGCACCAATATATCCAATTCTCCATCCTGTCATGGCAAAAGCCTTGGCAACTCCGTTTACGGTAACTGTCCGGTCGTACATATCCTCAAACTCGGCCATGGAGGCATGTTTTGTTACTCCATAGTTAATATGTTCGTAGATTTCGTCACTGACCACAATAATCTGAGGATATTTTTGCAGCACATCTGCCAAACCTCTCAATTCATCCTTACTATAGATAGATCCGCTGGGGTTACAAGGAGAACTGTACCAAAGCATTTTTGTCTTTGGCGTAATGGCAGCTTCCAACTCCTCCGGGGTCATTTTAAAATCGTTCTCCAAGGTGGTAGGTACTTCTACCGGAACACCATCTGCCAATTTTACAATATCTGCATAGCTCACCCAGTAAGGACAGGGTAAAATAACTTCATCCCCCTCATTAATCATAGCTTGGGCAACGTTATAAAGAGATTGCTTGGCCCCTGTTGAAACTACAATTTGGGAGGGTTCATAGGTGATATTATTGTCTCTTTTAAATTTTGTGATGATGGCTTTTTTTAACTCCACATAGCCATCAACCGGAGTATATGCATTATAATCGTCATTAATGGCCTTAATCGCAGCATCCTTAATGTAATCAGGAGTATTGAAGTCTGGCTCACCCAAACTTAAACCTATAATATCCTTGCCTTCCGATTTTAATTCGCGCGCTTTTGCGGCCATTTCTAAAGTTGCAGAAGGAGTAAGACTGTTTATCCTATCCGAAAGTTGATTGCTCATATAAATAAAATTACTAGTACTGTAAAGTAGGCTGTTTGCCCAATTCCTTTAAATGTTTAAAGTGCGAAATTATGGCTTTTCTAGTAGTTTTATATTCGTGATATGGCAAATTAAATTCTTTGGCGGTCTGTTTCACAATTTTTGAAATTTTTGTGTAATGAATGTGGCTGATGTTGGGGAAGATATGGTGCTCAACCTGATGGTTCAAACCTCCAGTAAACCAGTTTACAATCTTGTTTTTAGTGCCAAAATTTACCGTTGTGAACAATTGATGAATTGCCCAGGTATTTTTCATGCTACCATTGTCGTCTGGAAGTGGTGTATCTGCATGGTCTACGATGTGGGCCAATTGAAAAACCACACTTAAAATTACTCCGGCCACATAATGCATCAAGAAGAAACCAATAAGGATTTTCCACCAGGCTATGTCCAGAATCAACATGGGTAAGACGATCCATATGGTTACATAAAGTATTTTGGTTATGATCAAAGTGCTCCAGTTAAACGTTGCACTGGGCAGTTTTCCATATGAAAGTTTACGCTTCATATACCGGTACATTTGCTGAAAGTCCGTAGTAATGGCCCAATTAAAGGTGAGCAGACCATAAAGGAATACGGAATAAAAGTGCTGAAACTTATGATATTTCTTCCATTCGGCATGCTTGGAGAAACGTAGAATCCTGCCGGCCTCCATATCCTCATCATGTTCGTGGATATTGGTGTATGTATGGTGCAGCACATTGTGCTGTACCTGCCAATTGTAGACATTTCCCGCAAGAATGTAAATGCTACTGCCCATAATTTTGTTCACCCATTTTTTGTTGGAGTAGGACCCGTGGTTGCCATCGTGCATAACGTTCATTCCAACACCCGCCATGCCTACTCCCATAACTATGGTAAGAAGAATATTGGCCCAAGTTGGTAATCCTAAAGTCAGAATTAAGAAATAAGGGGCAAGGAATAATGTAAACATGACTACAGTTTTTAAATGTAGTTTCCAATTGCCTGTTTTCTTTATTTTGTTGTTTTTAAAGTAATCGTTTACCCTACTGTTAAGAGTTTTAAAAAATTGGGTAGAATCTTTTCTGGGGAATCTAATGGTTTTGTTTTCCATAACCGGTAATCTTTGTTTCTAAAATATAACGCAAATGATATCTTAATAGTTTGGTAGGTTGATTAAAAAAGAAATCTTTGCAAAAGTGAATATATAAATTTTATTATTTTACAAATATACGGATGACTGCCGAAACCATTTTCAAATATTTTCCCAATTTATCGAAAGGGCAACAAAATCAAATTGTATTGTTGGAGGAACTCTATAAGGATTGGAACCTAAAAATCAATGTGGTTTCCAGAAAGGATATTGATGAACTTTATTTGAGACATGTATTACATTCATTGGGAATAGCCAAGGTTCAGGAGTTTAAGGATGGAGCTGAAATTTTGGATGTGGGTACGGGAGGAGGTTTTCCCGGAGTGCCTTTGGCCATTCTATACCCGAATGTAAAATTTACTTTGGTGGATTCCATTGGAAAAAAAATAAAAGTTGTCAATGAGGTCGTAGAGGGGCTGGGACTACAAAATGTAGAGACCATAAACTCTAGGGTGGAGGAGGTTCCAAGACAATTTGATTTTATAGTGAGTAGGGCTGTGGCGGCAATGCCAACCTTTGTGCATTGGGTGAAGGGAAAAATCAAAAAAGAGTCCCAACATAGCAGAAGAAATGGGATTTTATATTTGAAAGGAGGGGATTTAAGGGAGGAACTGGAGCATTATAGAAATGCCGAAATTTATCAGCTAACGGACTATTTCGAAGACGAATTCTTTGAAACGAAGAAAGTCGTTTATCTCCCGTTGAAATTTAAAGGTTAAACTTCACAGGCTTAGTAGACTATAATAGCTAAGGCGACATTTCTTTCCATATTTTTTGAGGCGGTTCCACATATGAATCCTAAAGCAAAGAAAATAGAGCTTAATAATTTGATATGTTTTGGATAAAGTATTCATAATCAATTGTAAATTTCAAAAGAAAACATTTAATTTACAATTAATTAACGTTAATTTTACATTTAAATTACAGATAGGTTATCCATATAGACAAAAAAAGCGCCGATTAGGCGCTTTGATTTTAAAGAATAGTCATATCCTATTTGCTCCAAGGTGGTACCACTCCATTGGAACGAGCATAAGCTATCAATTGCCCTTTATGTTCCCCGTTGTGCTCCATGATAATTAATAAGCCTCCCAATTTATTCATTTTCATAAACCCAAAATCAACTTCATTTCCCAGTTCATCCGTACTTACTTCGTTCAATTTGTCCAGTACCCAAGCATTGGATT
>JAUIGC010000154.1 GCA_030429835.1 Bacteroidia bacterium | reverse complement strand
ATCGGTATCGGTATCCTCGTTCCCGTCCAACGGGAAATCATCTTCCGAATCCGGTGTGCCATCACCATCGTCATCTGTATCTTCATTGTCGCCGGTACCGTCGCCATCGGTATCGGTATCCTCGTTCTCGTCCAATGGAAAATCATCCTCCGAATCCGGTGTGCCGTCGTTGTCATCGTCGTCATCGGCATTGTCGCCAGTTCCGTCACCATCGGTATCGGTATCCTCGTTCCCGTCCAACGGGAAATCATCTTCCGAATCCGGTGTACCGTCGTTGTCATCGTCGTCATCCGCATTGTCGCCAGTTCCGTCACCATCGGTATCGGTATCCTCGTTCCCGTCCAACGGGAAATCGTCCTCGGAATCCGGCGTACCGTCGTTGTCATCGTCGTCATCGGCATTGTCCCCTGTTCCGTCGCCGTCCGTATCGGTATCCTCGTTCTCGTCCAACGGGAAATCGTCCTCCGAATCCGGTGTACCGTCGTTGTCATCGTCGTCATCGGCATTGTCGCCCGTTCCGTCGCCGTCCGTATCGGTATCCTCGTTCCCGTCCAACGGGAAATCATCTTCCGAATCCGGTGTACCGTCGTTGTCATCGTCGTCATCCGCATTGTCACCAGTTCCGTCACCATCGGTATCGGTATCCTCGTTCTCGTCCAACGGGAAATCATCCTCCGAATCCGGTGTACCGTCGTTGTCATCGTCGTCATCCGCATTGTCGCCAGTTCCGTCACCATCGGTATCGGTATCCTCGTTCTCGTCCAATGGGAAATCATCCTCCGAATCCGGTGTACCGTCGTTGTCATCGTCGTCGTCACATAGGTCCCCCATACCATCGCCATCGGTATCAGTTTGGTCAGCGTTGGCAAGATTGAGACAATTGTCCGTAGAATCATTGATTCCATCACCGTCCTCATCCGTATCGTCCTGAATGGTAATAATTAAACTCTTCTCAAATGTATTACCTTCCAAATCTGTCGTAATAATCCTTATGGAATATGATGATTTGATTTCAAAATCAAATATTTCTTCAGCTAAAAGGTCATTTCCGTTGATTGAAAAAGTAGCATTATCCGTATCGCCCGTGCCAGAAACAAATGCAAAGGAATGGGAATCACTTATATCTGCATCAATTGCGCTCAAAGACCCAATAACTTGATTGACCGTATTGTTCTCTTGAATCGAAGCAGGGGTAATAGATATGTCCGTTGGCGGATTACTTACATTTAATATTGGGTTCACCGTAAACTTATAGTACAATCTTCCAAAAAGATTACCCGCCCCTCCATCTGTTTCTCCTTCGCAGCTAAAATAAACACCTTGAAGACCAGTTCCGGATGGATTTCCAGAAGATTCTTTCAAAACCACATAATAATCTTCATTGGCGTCCAATTCAATATTAGAAGTGAACGTAAACTGTACTTCGGTTGCAGGAGTATTAGTTGACATAGTTACCGTCTCAGAGGTACCCAGCAACGAGTTGAATTTCACTCCTGGACTGGCAGAAGCGGGATTATTATCCGTTTCATGTAATTCAAGAAACAAATCATAAGCATTATTAACATCAGTATTGTCCAGTTTTAAGGTAACCGTGTTTAAAATTCCATTTTCCAAAGGGGTGAGTGTTTGCCAAGCACCTGACCATCCGGTATTACAGTTTCCTGAAGTGTCCGAAATCTCTGATTCGATGGAATCAGTACCACTTTCATTTGTCAATTCAATATAAAAATCCTCTGCCCCAGCAGGTACTATTATTTCAACCGTTTCTGAATCTATTACCGTGTAGGTAGCATTTATGCCCCCAATAGTGACACCAGAGGTAGTAAGCAAATTGGATCCAGAAATTGTAACCGTTTCTCCATAAGCTGCAGTTTCTGGAGTAAAAGAATCCAGAACTGGTAGCGCCTCTTTTGTATGTAAATCTTCACTGATAATTTCAGTGAAAACAAAATCTACTCCATCAAAGTATTCCGATACAAAATAAAAATCGTAATCCGTATAGGCAGCTAATCCGGTGAGATTAAAGATATGTTCTACATCTGCCTGCATAGAAGCATTTCCTGAAGAAATAGGCGTAACTCCACTGTAGTCAGTACCTGCCTTAATTTGGGCTTCCGTTGGAGCCGTGGCCCCATCAGGAACCAATACCCAATAACCTGTACCCGCTTCTGCTGTTCTAGCAGCATAGTCCGCAGCGTTATAGGTAATGTTATCGAACGCACCTATGGCAGCACTTGCCACCCTAGCGATTATCTCATCAATTTCAGGTAGGGTACCGGCCCCGTAGTACCATATAAGCTCATCGCTTTCATTTACGCCCAAATCATCAAACCTTACGTAAAGCGCATATGAACCATCACCTGTTTGGGTTATAAGATTCGTTGCTGGATTTTGATTCGTGGAATTCGTAAAACTACAGCAACTGTTAATAGTGGAATAAGCCCTATCGGAATTACTGAAAAATAAAATGGCCTCCTGTGCCGTAGATATTTTAATCGCTTTTGCCTGATCTGCTTGGTTATCCAACGCAACAAATTCTTCGTCGATCAGATTTCCCCTAGTTTTGGTCGGCTGATCGGTACCGCCTACATAATCATCCCGGGTACCCACCCATAATCGAACATTGGAAGCTGGAGACCCACTGGTATTTGTTATTTTCACCTTTATACCAATGTATCCCTCTGGTTGCAGAAGCTCATAAATATTTTCGACCATGAACGTTTGACCATTGATTGATATAGTACCAGAAGTTTTTATTTGGCCATATCCATCGCCAGTTGTGGGGTTGGTAACCGTAAAATTACTGTAGTCATAGGTTTGACCTCCTAAGGCTGGATTCTGTATTAAAGTTCCGTTGATGTTCCAATTATTGGTGCCATCACCACCAACACCCCATTGAATATCCAAAGGATATGTACTGTATGTCAGTTTCCTATAAACAGATCCATTGTAATAAAAGGGCTGCTCCATATTTCCAGCGGAGTTAATGGAACTCTGAGCACCGTTTCCTATTCTTAATCGATCATTGTTCAATATTCTATTGGTTTGTGCCAACAGGTTGGTTACATTGAAAAACAATCCAAAAAGGAGAAGAATACCGATTTTCGTAAATTTTGCATTCATACCGTTATAGTTTATTGGTTAAAACCCAGGCTAGATTTTGCTTGGTAAATTGAAATTCGGCGTTTGAGTTGTATTCAATACCGTTACTTTTTTTAGAAAGGTAGATTCTGACCAAGGCCTTGTCCTCCTCGATATTCAGCGTATGGACCCGAACCATGGGAAAATCACCAATACTTTCAACTTGGTTCTTTTTAATTATTTCAAAGGGAATACCGTTTATCGTAAAATTCTCCGGTAGATTTAAAACAACTCCATGATCAAGTAGATAAATTTTTGATACCTCATTTGGGTTCATTTCCAATTCACTCCAAAGATTTTCATCTGAAATTGCTATGGATAGAAGTTCTTGAGGGGTGCTTACTCCATCACTTTCTTGCGATGATATCTTCTGTACCCAAACAGAAAGAAGGAGAGTTAAAGCGAGTAGGATTTTTTTTGGTTTCATAGGGTTAAAGGATTTAAGGTTAGCCTACCTTTTTTAACAAATAGGCCTAGAATTAATATTGGTATTACTTGTTGTTTTTAAAATTCTCATTATCAAGAGATTAAAAGTGTTTTTTAATTTTACTTATGCCCTTAAAAATTTTGAGAAAGGCGCAGGAAATCCCAGGCCCCTAAATGGGGCTTTTAAAATTTATGGTATCTAGATACCATAGGTCAATAAATTTTCGGGATTAGAGAGTAAAGGTCGAGGTTACTTTATCATACTATTTATTGTGGGTTGGTTTATCATTTTTGCCAAATACATTTTAACTTGTGTACTACAGAAAAGTTTAAATTTTCCTTTTAATTTGTAAGAAAACGCTTATAATATTTTCTTATTACAAATTATTTTTTGCGGAATTGACATATGTCAATTTAAAGTATTTTCTTACAAGAATGATTTTTTGATACTTTGAGTAATAGAAATGAAAAAGTGAAATACAATCTTTTGATAATCAAAAGCTTACCACTTCAAAATAAATAAAATATCGGTGAAGTGTGATATTTTACCGATGAAGAACATATTTTTTAATTATCGCTATATTTTTTTAACAAACGGCTCAGGGTTTCCGGTCTCATGGCCAAAAACGAAGCTAAATATTTCTTTGGTACGCGCTTCGCATAGTCCTTTTTACTATGTTCCATAAAATAATCAAGCCTATTTTTTGCAGATGGGATTCTGGCCAACAAAACTCTATGTTCAGAAAGCCTGTAGTATTCTTCTAACATCATCCTACTTATATGGTTCATTTCAGGGAAACGCTCCAGACAGTATCTGTAGTCCTTATACTCCAAGTAATCACAGTAAGTATCTTCTATACATTGGATATTCTCCATGGCCGGCTTATTTCCGAAAAAACCTGTGATCGATGTAAATACTTCATTTTCGCTATCCACCCAAGTGGTAATTTCCTCTCCCCCGCTATTAAAAAAACCTCTAACCATACCCTCCTTAAGCAAATACAGCCTTTCACATTTCTCTCCGGTCCTAACTACAAATTCATTTTTACGAAACTGACAACTTTTTATTTTGTCACTAAGAAAAGACCTTAATTCTTTTCCCATAGGATAAATAGAGTTGAGAAAAATAATAATGTAAAGATTTTTTTCTGCTGGCGAGGAGGCGGACATTGAAAACGATATAAGTTATGTATATCAAAAATACATAAAACCTCAAGTAGGGCAAGGGACTTTTCGTGGTATAAAGCAATCGAAAAATAAAAAATCCTTCAAAAGAAAGACAAAGCATATGCAGAAGTATTACTTAGTTCCCCTGAAAAGGTTATATCCAAAAAAACACCATAACTTAATAACTCATTTGAAATAGCGTTTTTAAAGGTTTGATAAAAAAAGTTATTTTAAAGAGTAATTTATAGTTAAGTCAGAACTCGCGCTTACTACATACACTTTTGGCAGAAATATTTTGAAAGACCTCTTGTAAACCTCATAAATAGGTGTTTTGACCCAACTCATAACCCAAAAATGTTAAGGCAAAATAGTGAAGTCGGCTGCAGATTCTATACTTCTATCTTGATAGACTAGCGTCCAACCCAGACTATTGGTAAGTACGTAAAATTTTTGTAGCTCGCTCAATAACCTATTCTTGGCGTTAGTCCGCAACGTGGAAGCTTCCACTTTTTTAAGCAGCGAGTTCCTTACATTTCGTTTTATGGTGTTGTAATCCCCAGCATCGAACTGATTTAGATAATCAGCGGTAACATCGTAATATTCAAAATCGGGGTTGAGTTTAATTTCGGGTTCGGGAATATCCTTAATGGTCAACGTTTTGGTAGCTTCATCCAGTTCAAAGTTAATCTTACTTAAATCATAGGCGATGCTTACATCGGCATTGACAACGACCAAAGCCTTTTTTTGCGCCGTAAGTAAAGGCCCAAAAAGTTCCTTGGAATCCTTGTAATTATACACCTCTGCGAAATGACCTTCGGTAACAATCAATTTAGAGACATTCTCTATTTGTTGCTGTATCAACATAGAGTTTTCCTCAAGAATGGCCTCGGATGCCTTTTCATCCCTACAGGACCTAACAATAAATACTATGGCCAAGGTTATTAAAACACCAGCTAAAAATCGTTTCATTATTTCGGATGTATAAATTTAGGTCTCGACCGCTCTCGACCAGACCGTTAAAACTGACTTGAGCAAATAATCCTTACTTCATGAATTGGAATCATCAAAATTCATAAAGGGATATCGCTCCTTAATATACGTAATTTTTTGGGCGAGCGACTTCACAAACTTTTGGTGGGCGTTGGACTCTGGATCAAAAGGTCTATGTGCCAGACCTTTTTGAATCTCCGCAACTTTTTCCATAGGCACTGATTCTTCCTTGGAAATCCACATGTTCATAAACTTCTCCCATATATAATCTATGGCAAGTTGATTGGGATGGACCATATCCCTTTCGTAAAAGCGGTAATCACGTAGTTCATCCATCATGATTTCATAGGATGAAAAATACGCAAGCTCTCTCGACTGCGCTCGAGATGACAAAACGGAATGTACCGCAGTAATCAAATGCGCCTTGCTTCGTTGGTTTTCAACAAAACCATCCCTTAAATGACGTACCGGGGAAATGGTAAAAATGATTTGTGCCTTTGGATTTATGTTTTTGATGGATTCAATGGTCCTCTTTAGGGAGGATTTAATTTCGGTTGGAGACAATAGTTTTTTCCGAAATTCCTTCTGTGGCACTTTATGACAATTCGCTACAACCACATTCCTTTCCTTATGCTCATACACCCATGCGGTGCCAAAAGTGATCATGATGTGGGAAGCCTCCTTTAAAGCCTTGGCGGTATTCGTAAGAGCATCGTTCAACCTTTGTAACAATACCTCTTTGGAGCCAGAACTTAATTCCGAATGGGCGTCAAAGCAATGCCATCGACCATCCAATTGAAAAATATCCCCTTCTGAATACTCATATTGACCCAAGGCTTTCTGAATCAAATTTTCAATCGCCAAGGGATGAAATAGGATACCAAAGGGATTTTGGAGCGTTTGAAACTTATAATACTCGAGTTTCTTTCCAATATTTTCCGAAAAACAGGAACCCAACAGCACTATCCTACTGGAATACCTTATTTGATTTTCCGAAGGGGATAAGGGTATATGGGTTTGGAGTTCCATCATCTCTAAATAATAATAATCGAGAACGACGAGTTCCCGATATTGATTTTGTCACTAAGCGATATATTCCTTGGCCTTCTCCAAAGCTTCCGGAATACCGCCTGGATTTTTACCTCCGGCAGTAGCGAAGAAAGGTTGGCCTCCTCCCCCACCTTGAATGTAACTTCCCAATTCCCGAACAATGGTGCCTGCATTCAGATTTCTGCTCGCTACCAATTCTTTGGAAATATAACAGGAAAGTAATGCTTTTCCATCCTGCTCCGTGGCAAAAAGTAAAAAGAGGTCGGTTTGATTTTGTCCCATTTCAAAACTCAAATCCTTGATGCCAGCGGCATCCAAATCGAGTTTTTTCACTAGAAATCGGACACCATTTTTCTCCTGCAATTCATTTTGCAGATCGCCTTTCATATTTTTGGCCTTGTCCTTGAGCAATGTGGCGATTTGTTTCTTTAATT
>JAUIGC010000010.1 GCA_030429835.1 Bacteroidia bacterium | reverse complement strand
ATAATACTCGTTCTTGACATATTTACCGCCAAGATCCCCCAATTCCGGTCTAAACTTTCCCTGTAAATCTACCAATGGAACGAGATTCGCATTTTCATCCAAAACCAACATCGGAGGTATTTCAGGTGTAGCTTGTTTCGCCACCAAGGCATCATCGGCACCAAAAGTTGGGGCGGTATGTACAATACCGGTACCGTCTTCGGTAGTTACGAAATCACCACTTATGACCCTAAATGCATTTTCGGCATTTTCATAGGGTAATACATAATCCAATAACTGTTCGTATTTGATGCCAACCAAATCTTTACCCTTGAATTCTTTTACCTGATAAAAAGGAATCTTTTTATCCCCGACATTGAAGGCTATCAATTCGGATTTTTGGGATACTTCAAAATATTTGCCCGTAAATTGTTTTCCAACCAAGTTTTTGGCAAGAATTACGTTCATGGGCTGAAAAGTATATTGATTATAGGTTTCCACTAAAACATAATCAATCTTAGGCCCGACCGTAAGTGCCGTATTTGAAGGAAGCGTCCACGGAGTGGTTGTCCATGCCAAGAAGTAAATGGTTCCTTCATCTTTTAGAAAATCGGGCAAAGTCTCTTCTATAGCCTTAAATTGGGCCGTTACCGTAGTATCGGTAACATCTTGATACGTACCCGGCTGGTTCAGTTCGTGTGAGCTTAAACCCGTACCCGCCTTTGGGGAATAGGGCTGAATCGTATATCCTTTATAAATAAGACCTTTATCATATATCTGTTTCAGCAACCACCAAACAGACTCCATATACTTGGACTTGTAGGTAATGTATGGATCGTCCATATCCACCCAGTAACCTACCTGTTCCGTCATGGCGTTCCAGACATCGGTATATCGCATTACAGCCTTTTTACATGCGGCATTATATTCCTCTACCGAGATTTTTACCCCAATATCTTCTTTGGTGATTCCCAATTCCTTTTCAACCCCCAATTCGATAGGAAGCCCATGTGTATCCCAACCGGCCTTTCTTTTCACTTGAAAACCCTTCATGGTTTTATATCGTGGGAATATATCCTTGATGGTTCTTGCCATTACATGGTGGATTCCCGGCATTCCATTGGCGGATGGTGGTCCCTCAAAAAAAACATAGCTGTCCTTACCCTCTCTGGATGAAACACTTTTTTCAAAAATATTCGCTGTCTTCCAGTAGTTTAAAACTTCTTCTGCAACTTTTGGCAAGTCCAATCCCTTATATTCTGCAAACTTCATACGAATTGCTTATGGTTCTGGGTTTTAAGGCTGCAAAATTAATTAATTTAGTTGGAAATGCAGCCCTACTAAACCATGAAATGGTTCAAATAAAACAATCCTAAAACAAGAATATACCAGTCTTGATCCAAAATGGCCTTATACCCGTATATATCTTCATAAACACTAAAAAAATCAACAACATGAAAAAATTAGCATTAAGTTTAGTTTTGGCATTGAGCGTTTCCTTGATTTCCTGTAGGGAGACTACCGAAAAAGCAAAAGATGCAGCCAGCCAAGCGGAGGAAGCTATGGAAGAAACGGGCAAAGATTTAAAAGAAGCCGGTGAAGATGCCATGGATGCAGCAAAAGAAGTTGGAGAAGACCTTAAAGAAGCAGGTGAAAAAGCAATGGATTCTGCCAAAGAAGTCGGTGAGGATGCCATGGACAAAGCCAAGGAAATTGGTGAAGATGTTAAGGATGCTACCCAGGAAGCGGCCGACAAAGTATCGCAATAATTTACTTTTCAGCGGTTTTTACTATTAAGTATTCAACAAAACGCAGGCCCGTGAATAACGGGCCTTTTCATTTTAAAAAACATATCCTATACCCAATATTAAATTACTTCCAGGCGCCACTATTCCAGAAGAATAGGTCCTGTACCTTTGGTTTGTTATGTTCTCCAGACTTACAGTGGCGTTCAAATTATTCGCAATAGTATACTGTGATCGAAAATTTAAAGTATACCATGATGGTGAAAAGGGGTCGCCGTTCTCATCCTTTGCATAGATATAATCCTTAGATCTTTCCGAGAGGGCCAATTCGTCATTGGAGACCTCACCATTATAATTCAGAAAAAAATCGGTAGATATCTTTTCCGTTTTCCATCTTACATGGAAATCACCAAAGGTTGGAGGTGCATGTCTTGCTGGGGAATCCGTGCCATCCTCTTCCTCCTCAATCCCCTCAGTTATTGTAAGATTTGACGAAAGCGACCATTGGTCAGTCAAATATGCGTCCAATCCAAATTCAAAGCCGTAAACATAAGCCTTGGCGGCATTTTGTATAGCCTGCACATTGCTCAACTCACCTCCATACTCAATTTGCGAATTGCCGTTAAAGGTGAAATCCCTACGTACCAAGGCATCCACCAAATACGTATAGAAAGTAGCCCCTTTCAGAACAAGCTTGTCCTTAAAGTTCTTTTGTATGCCCAACTCCATATTATAGGCATATTCCGATTCCAAATCAGGATTTGGCACTACTACGGAACCTGGTTCCGAATCAAATATTTTTCCAATATCATCAACATTTGGCGCCCTGAATCCCGTTGAACCGTTGAACGTTATTTGAAGATCTTGCTTTGGAAACCAGCTAAAACCCAAACTACCTGTCAATGCTCCTGTACTCAAATCGGCATTCTCAAAAGGAAATGCATAGAAAGTGTCATCGAACAAAGCATCGATCCAAACATGGCTATATCGCAAACCGGACATAACAATAAAGTTGGGTTTTGCCTTGTATTCACCATTGAGATAGCCTGCTAAACTTTTCCATGTAGCACCATCTGGATATCTAGAAGCTGCCTCGGTTTTATCCATAGTAACAATTTGAGTGTCCGAGCCCTTTGACCCTACCGTGTTGTATATGAACTCACCTCCATAATACAACTTGAATTTCCCCATCTTTTTGTTCTCCAGATCCAAGTTCAAATTCAACGCATCCACATTTTCTTCAGTAGCATTTAAAATGACGTCCTGAAAATCACGATTGTATCTACTTTCTTCAAAATGTTGGTAGGCGGCGGTTAACTTTAGCCCATCATATAGCTTTCCTTTTCCTTTCTTTTTCAATTGAAAATTTCCCATAAACCACTTTTGAGGGCCGTAGAACCACGCTGCAGACCTTAGTCCCTGACCATCCCTTGAAGGCCGTATAAGCCTATCATATCTAGAATATTTTGAAGTTTCCGAAAAATGGATACCTAGATTAAAGTCCAAGTTGACATTGGGCTTATATAGAAATTTCTGCATAAAATTTGTCTGGTTATAGCCCGTGGGCACTTGTTTTCTTGGATCTTCATTAGGTACCAGTATGTCCTCCCCATTGACAGTCTTTACAAAGGAATTTCTTAAGTACGATTCCGGACCGTGACTGCCCATTTTCAAATCTTGAAAGTCGTTATAGGAAAAACTCGTTAAGGACGCCCACTTGTCTTGACCAATGTTTACCTCTGCGTGTACGGTGTTTTCCGTATTTGCGGAAGAGAATCGATAGTTGGTGTTTCCCGAGATTTCAGTAGCTCCCTTTTGACTAAGAATAGGCTGCTTGGTATAAAAGTTCATTACCCCACCAATGGCATCGCTACCGTAGATAACGGAGCCCGGCCCAAAGATAATCTCCGTATTCCTAATGGTAAAAGGATCGATAGATATGACATTTTGCAAATTACCGCCTCTAAAAATAGCATTGTTCATACGTACCCCATCAACCGAAAGAACCAGTCTATTGGTGGCAAAACCCCTAATCATGGGGCTGCCACCACCCAATTGGCTTTTTTGAACAAAGACCTTTCCACTACTTTGCAAAAGATCTGCGGATGTTTGGGGGGCATTCAACGCAATGGTCCGTGCATCTATGGAGACAATCTTATTGGGGACTTCCTTTTTCTGTTGTTCCCACTTAGAAACGGACATGACCACTTCATCCAACCGCTCTGGTTTCATTTGCAAAAAAATCTTGTAATCATTTTTGATGATCTGTAGCCTTGTAACTTTTTTAAGTTCATAGCTTAAGTGCTTAAGAATAATCCTGTCCTCGTTTAAAAAGGTGGAAAAATCAAAATTTCCATCAAAATCGGTAATACTAATTTTTGTCCTTTCCGGATTATAAACGGCTACGTTGGGAATTGGCTCAAGGGTATCATCGTCCAAAACGGTTACTTGTTGCGACCGCAACATAAAACAACTTAATAGGAAAATTAGGGGTAAAATTCTTATCATATTAACTGAAGACTTCATTTAGTACCACCAGGGACCTAGGTTTTCTAAAACCCTGTAATTGCAATTCATAATATAAAACCAAGGATTGAAGCAGTTCTTGCCTGTTTTTTTTTCTCATTTTAACCGCATTAATTGCATCAAATTTTATGCCTAAGAATGATTTAAAAAACAAAAGATTTTCCCCGGACAAAATAGGGTTAAGCGATGGACTACTGATGAACTCCCCTTCCTGTAAATCGAAATAAGGGGCGTTTATAGTCTGCACATCGGGATAAAAGCCTAAGTACTTGGTCAATACAATCAAAAAATACAGGTGGAAATTCGCTATTTCCATATGGATATCCAACCACTGTAGGGAAGCTTCCAAAAAACCAAAAAGTTCCGTATTGGTTTCTTGCTCATGAATACTATTGGCAAGCATTTCTGCTAAAAATAAAGCCATAGCATTTTTGGCAATATTGGTTTGAAGGGTCTGATAGTGATAGTTAAGTTTTGCTTCCTTTATACTTTCCAATGAGCCCTTGTTTCTGTGATTGGCAACAAGTTCCAGTTGGGTAAGGGGTTGAAACAAGGCCTTTCTCACCTTCCCTTTTTTAGAAGCCAAAATTCCCCTTAGTAAGTATGATTTTAGTCCATCGGATTCCGTAAAAATTTTAACTATCAGACTTGTATCCCCAAATTTTATGGAAGTGAGTACAATGGCCTTGGTTGTTACCTGCATCAATGAATGGTTTTTACAAAGGTATCCTTTACTGTGCTATCGTATTGTCTGTCCATTTTTGGGAATACTCCTGTAGAATTACATCCCCAATATTTTTGGTATAGTGGTGCCTATCCAACCAGTAGCAAGGGCTCACGCCCAATAGTTTAGAACCATAAGGCCTAAAGAGCTCAAAACCATTATTTTCAAGTACATCCAATAGATAACCAAATTGTATCCTTCTTTCAGTGGAACTAATATAATTATCATAGGAACTGGGATGTATTAGAAAGGTTAGTTTGATACCCCTTTGGTCACATAATTGTTTGATTTTCTGAAGAATTTCAATTTGTGAAGAAAAATCCAACGGCTGAATGGGTGCCGCATCGGGAACATCTAGAATCTCTAAATTTTCATGAAGCCTGCAATCAGTTTCATAAGCATTTTTTGCATAGTAATTGCCATCGGCATAAATGTCATGTTCAATATGCTTTTTGTCCAAATCGGTGCCCATAATTTTCTTTATGGAAATGGGCAAGAACAGAAACTCCCATTGGACTTTATCCTCCATTAGGTTAACGAACTTTCGAGAGGCGTCGTTCTCATGGGCGCTCGCCCGCTCGTAGATAACCCCTTCGTCCATAGCTAAAATAATATTATCCACTTGCACATCGTTCTCAAGAAAAAGCAACAGGCTCTTATAGAATTCTTCTGGAGTACCTAGCGAATAGGTCATATTATACCATGTTGATTCCGCAGTATTCAATTGGTTCACGTGGAGCGTTCCTCCCTTGGAATTGGAAAACAAAAAACTGTTGAACTTATTTGGGTTTTGCAATACATGGTGCACTTTTAAACTGTGCTCGTTGGGTCTGATTCCCTTGAACTCCTTGCGGTTTCCCATAATTCCATATGGGTCTATAAGGTAATTATAGACACTGGTGGCCGAAAAGTACAGGAGCACGATCAAACCGAAAAAAGCCGCCTTTTTAAGAAATGCCCTCATCTAAAATTGAAAATAAATGAATTGTCCAGAACTCGTATTCAAACTAATCAGATAAACCACAGCGATAATCACTAATACCTCCACAATACCTAATACCCTTTTGTCAAATCTTTCTAAAAAAGTAAAGTTGAGTCGCTCATCCTTCCTAAAGATCCAATCCAAAAATAACAAGGAACCCACACTGTAGAGTCCATTTTTATAAATACGGGGGAAATTGAATTTAGTAAACATGAACGATAAATATTCCAGGGCCGAAGCTAAAGATTCACTTCTAAAAAAAACCCATGCCAAAACCACCATTAAAAAGGTAAACAAAATTTGACCCAATTCCCTTAATGTTGGGAACCATGAGCTTTCCGCCACAATATTATCAACATATTTTCTATTGCTTCCCTTAATGTAACTTGGAACAAAAAGCATAGCATGTACCCCGCCCCAAACTACAAAAGTCCAATTGGCACCGTGCCAAAGCCCACTCACCAAGAAAATGATAAATACGTTTCTAAGCGATTTCCATGTACTTCCACGGGAACCACCAAGGGGAATATAAAGGTAATCCCTAAACCATGTGGAGAGCGAAATATGCCATCTCCGCCAAAATTCGGCTACATTTCTTGAAAAGTAGGGAAACTTGAAATTGGACATTAATTCGATACCGAACAATTTGGACACCCCAATGGCTATATCCGAATACCCACTAAAATCGCAGTAGATCTGAATTGCAAAATATAGGGCCCCCAACCACAGAACACCGCCGCCAAAGTCGTGATAATTACCAAAGATATCATCTACCTTTAGGGCCAAGACATCTGCAATAACCACCTTTTTGACCAATCCCCACAAGATCAACCTCAGCCCCTGCATACCCTTTTCATAAGAAAAGGCCCTTCGCCCCAATATCTGTGGCAATAGGTTGGATGCTCGTTCAATGGGACCCGCTACCAATTGGGGGAAGAAGGAAACAAATGCGGCGAAAGAAATAAAGTCCCCTGTAGGTTTAAGTTTATTGCGGTAAACATCAATAGTATAGGACATGGTCTGGAACGTGTAAAAAGAAATGCCTACCGGAAGTATTATATTCAGCGTCCATGTATTCTGTGTCTGGTAACCTATATTGTTCAATAGATGTATCCATGAATCCACAAAAAAATTAAAATACTTAAAGAACGCCAAAAGGCCAATATTAAAGGCCATACTGATTCCCAACAGCAATTTTCTATGGGCACTTTTTGTTGTTCGGTGCATTTGTAACCCAACAAAATAGTCAACTAGGGTAGATATGAAGATAAGGGACAAAAACCTATAGTCCCACCATCCATAAAAAATGTAGGATGCCAGAAGGAGCAAAATATTTTGGTGCTTGACTTTCTTGTTGAAAACGAACCAATAGAATCCGAAAACAACGATAAGAAAAACCAAAAACTCAAAAGAATTGAATAGCAAGCCCTAGTTTTAGGGCTCAAAAATAGGGTAAAATATGATTAAGGAAGTCTCTTTTGGAACTAAAGCAATATAAAAAAAGCCTATCCGGAAAAAGGATAGGCTTTAAAATTTAAATATGTAGTATTAGATAACGCCTTGGGCCAACATGGCATCCGCAACTTTTACGAAACCAGCTATATTGGCACCCTTAACGTAGTTGCAATACCCATTTTCCTCCATTCCGTATTCGATACAGGAATCGTGAATATCAGACATAATACCTTTTAAACGCTCATCAACTTCCTCACGGGTCCAACTTATTCGTAGGGAGTTTTGGGACATTTCCAATCCAGAGGTAGCAACACCACCCGCATTGGAAGCCTTACCGGGTGCAAAAAGAATTTTTGCATCGTGGAAAGCATGAACTGCATCTGCGGTGCAGGGCATATTGGCACCTTCCGCAACACAAATGCATCCATTGTCCAATAACTGTTTTGCATCCTCTTCGTTCAATTCGTTCTGAGTAGCACATGGCAATGCAATTTCGCACTTCACATCCCATGGAGTTTTACCATCATGATATTCAGCGTTTGGATATTTCTTTACATATTCCGAAATACGTCCCCGTCTGTTGTTCTTAAGGTCCATTACGTATTCCAACTTATTGGTATCGATACCATCGGCATCATAAATATATCCACTGGAATCTGAAAGTGTTACCACCTTGCCTCCTAATTGGATTACCTTTTCTGCGGCATATTGGGCCACATTACCAGATCCAGAAATAACCACCGTTTTTCCTTCAAAACCCTCATTTCTGGTTTTAAGCATGTTTTCGGCGAAGTAAACGGTACCATATCCAGTAGCCTCTGGGCGAATTTTTGAACCGCCCCATGAAAGACCTTTACCGGTCAAGACCCCGGTAAACTCATTTCGTATTTTCTTGTACATCCCGAACAAGTACCCAATTTCCCGTGCACCAACACCAATATCACCAGCGGGAACATCCGTATTAGGACCAATATGTCTGTTAAGCTCCAACATGAAGGCGTGGCAGAAACGCATTACCTCATCATCTGACTTGCCTTTAGGGTCAAAATCAGAACCTCCTTTACCGCCTCCCATTGGAAGGGTGGTCAAACTATTTTTAAATACTTGCTCAAATGCCAAAAATTTTAGAATACTTGCATTTACCGTTGGGTGAAAACGCAAACCTCCTTTGTATGGGCCAATGGCCGAATTCATCTGTATCCTGTACCCCCTGTTTACGTGAATCTCGCCTTCATCGTCCACCCAGGCAACCCTAAAGGAAACCAGTCTTTCCGGTTCCACCATTCTCAAAAGTATATTCTTGCCGTTGTATATTTCTTTTTCGGCGATATAGGGAATAACTGTATCCGCAACTTCCTGAACGGCTTGGATGAATTCTGGTTCATGACCGTTTCGGGACTTCACCTCATCCATAAATGCTTTTATTTTTGCTTTCATTGAGCTCATCAAAATCGATTTAAATTATTGAATTCAAAATATATCGGCAAAATTATGCTATTATTATAAAAACATGTTTAAATTTTTCACAATACATTAAAAATTATGTTTTTTGCGACAAAATTTAAATTCCGATGAATAATGCATAGACTTTGGCTCCAAAGCCTAAATTAAATTCTTAATTATTCCAAGGCTTGCGATAAATCCTCAATCAAGTCCTCAATATCCTCAATTCCAACACTTAATCGTATCAGTGCATCTACGATTCCTGACTTTTCCCTTTCCTCTTTAGGAATACTGGCATGGGTCATACTTGCGGGATGACCAGCAAGGCTTTCGACCCCTCCTAAAGACTCTGCCAAAGTGAAAACTTTTAGGCTTTCCACTATTTTGATGGCATCGGTATAATTGCTTCCCTTAGGGATGAAGGAAATCATCCCACCAAAACCGTTCATCTGCGCCTTAGCTATATGGTGATTGGGATGATTTTCAAATCCTGGCCAATATACTTGCTCCACTTTTGGATGATCATTCAAATACTTGGCAATGGCCTCACCATTTTCACAATGCCTTTGCATACGCACATGTAAGGTTTTAATGCCCCTTAGTACCAAAAAACTGTCCATGGGACCTGCAACCGCTCCGCTGGCATTTTGAATAAAATATAATTTTTTGGCCAATTCTTGGTCGTTTACGACCAAGGCTCCTAAAACTACATCGCTGTGACCGCCAAGATACTTGGTGGCAGAATGCATCACAATATCGGCACCAAGGTCCAAGGGCGTTTGCAAATATGGAGTGGCAAATGTATTATCCACCGCCAATAAAACATTTTCCCTTTTTGCCACTTCGGAAATAGCCTTTATATCTATGATGTTCATCATTGGGTTGGTTGGGGTCTCCACCCAGATAAGCTTGGTGTTTTTGTTCAGACACTTCAAAATACCAGAAGTTTCAGCCATATCCACAAAGTGAAAAACGATACCATAGTTTTCAAAAACTCTTTTGAACAAGCGATAACTTCCGCCATAAAGGTCAGCAGTTGAGATAACCTCGTCACCTGGGACCATCAATTTTAAGACAGCGTCTATTGCCGCCAACCCACTGGCAAATGCAAGACCGTGATTTCCATTTTCTATGCTTGCCAAAGCCTTTTCCAAAGCACTTCTAGTAGGATTGGCACTTCTGGAATACTCATATCCCTTATGATTTCCGGGAGAGGTTTGGGCATAGGTAGAGGTTTGATAAATTGGGGGCATTACGGCCCCATAGGCCTTATCGGGCTCTTGCCCTCCATGTATCACCCTACTGTTAAATTTCAATATTTTATCTGCCATGTTATACAACTATACCCACAAATGTATCGTTATCTTTTGGGGATTACAATGAAGCACTACATTTGTTAGAACTTGAAAATAGATATGAAACACTTTTTGACTTTACTTCTTTTCCTCCTTGTTTTTATGGGGTGCGAAGAAGACGCCTCCCTAGGCTTTGAACCCATGACCTTTGGCAACAAGGCATGTGCGAATTGTGCCCTGATAGAGATTGATATACCCAAAGCCATTGGGAACAAAAGTATAGATCAAGTAGTTAATACGGCCCTTAGGGAGGAAATCATATCGATATTAAAGTATGATGATGAAATTGACGTGTCAACCATTGATAGCGCTATTTTATCCTTTCAAAAAGAGTATGATAATTTAAAGAGTAAATTCCCCGAAGAGTCCACAAAATGGGAAGCTACAGTGAAGGGCACTGTAACTTTTGAAAATAAGCAAATATTGACCATCCGTTTAGATTATTACCTATTTACGGGTGGTGCCCATGGATATAGTAGTATCCGTTATCTAAATTTCGACAAAACCAAGGGAAAAGAATTAGGCAATAAGGACCTATTTAAGGATATGGAGGCATTTAAAAACTTGGCAGAATCCAAATTTAGGGCAGAAGAAAAAATACCGATGGCCCGCTCCATAAACAGTACAGGGTTTATGTTTGAGAACGATACGTTTTACTTACCGGAGAACATAGGATTCACCCAAGAAGGCCTACAATTATTTTATGAACAGTACGAAGTTGCTTCTTATGCCGATGGCCCCATAGTCATCGTTCTACCCTACCAAGAAATAAAGAAATACCTAACTCAGGAATTTCCCTAGGTTCCCTTTGTTAAAAACTTGTGTTGTGTCGATATGGTTGCCGTATGGAGACCTTCATGAAAGAGATTAAAGCTCATGGCATCCTCAAGGTTTTTTAACTCAAATCCTGCACTGGTCGTATAGGGTTTGTACTCCTTAAACAGCCCCGCATCTATATCCTGTTTGGTCCATTCCACGGTGGAGATAAGGAAATCGGCAATAATTTTAATTTCCTCATCCGTGGCTGTTCCATCCGGTACAGTCCCTTTCATAAACTTATCCACAATTTCTTCTGGAATTCTCATTTGTAGACCACTGAATTTGTAGACCAAAATTTGCTGGGTAGCCACAACATGGGCTATATTCCACCATATATTATTCCGGAAACCTTCCGGGATTTTCAATAAATCCTCTTTGGAAGTTGTGGTCAAGATGTTATGCAGAATTTTTCTACTCCGTAATGTTAACGCTAACTGACTTTCTAAACTCATACCATTTAATTGAATCTTAAAAATAGTACTTTTCAATAGATTTGGGTTTCTTTGTGTATCAATTCAATAAACTATGGGCAAAAAAATCTACCACCTAAGCACATGTAATACCTGTCAAAAAATCCTCCAGCAGCTGGAACCTTTGGACGAATTTGAACTGCAGGATATAAAAACCCAACCCATAACGGAGTCCCAACTAGAGGAAATGTACAATCTGGCCCAAAATTATGAATCACTCTTTAGCAGAAGGGCCATGTTATTCAGAGAAAGAGGACTCAACAAACAAGAACTAGGGGAACAGGATTACAAAAACCTGATTTTGGACCATTACACCTTTCTAAAAAGACCCGTAATTCTTTTTAACGATAAAATTTTTATTGGGAACAGCAAAACTACCGTTGAGGCGGCCAAAGAAGCCATTCATTCGTGAGCCGAAGGACCCTTGCCATATTGGCCGCCTTGGGAGCCACCACCATTTATGCCTTTAACCATACTATTGCAAAAGGAGTTATGCCTAATTATGTGCAACCCTTTGGTTTTATTATGCTAAGGGTTACTGGGGCCGCACTGCTATTCTGGATTTTCTCCCTGCTAGGCCCGAAACAAAAGATAGAAAAAAGGGATTGGGGCCGTCTTGTTGTATGTTCTTTTTTTGGTATGGTCATCAATATGTTGGCGTTTTTTAAGGGTCTGCAATTGTCAACACCAATAAACAGTTCCGTTTTGGTGACCGTTACCCCAATCATTGTTGTAATTCTTTCCGCCCTTTGGATAAAGGAGAAAATTTCGTGGCAAAAAGCCATTGGAATCCTCATGGGTTTCGTAGGAGCACTATTGTTGATTCTTATGGGTGCTGAGATTCGTCAGGATGCCCCAAATATTCCATTTGGAAACATCCTGTTAATAGTAAATGCTACCGCATACGGAACATACCTCATCCTGGTAAAAAAACTAATTGAGAAATATCACCCATTCACTTTAATGAAGTGGCTTTTTACCATTGGGGTAGTTATCAACTTCCCTATTACCTTGAACGAGGTAACCGCCATAGAATGGTCTTCAATACCATCGGAAGTATATGCCGCAATAGCTTTTGTAATTGTGGGAACCACTTTTCTTACCTATTTATTCAATGTTTTCGCTTTAACACAATTGAAAGCCTCTACGGTAAGTGCCTTTACCTATCTACAACCCCTTATTGGAATTCTTTTTGCCTTGGGAACGGGAAATGATAATTTAAGTGTCATTAAAATACTTGCTGCCCTTTTGGTTTTGGCAGGGGTGTACTTGGCGAGTAGAAAACCAAAAGTTCCAAGAATTAAAATAGACTAATTACAACCAGCTAAAGAACGGAGGTCTTACAATTCTCCAAATGCCTTCTCATGAGAAGAACGGCCTTATCCACATCCCTGTTGTGAATGGCCGAAATTATATCCAAATGTTCCTGTAATATTTCCTTTAATGATCGTGTAGTTCCCAAAAGTTCCAAGGCAGACCAAAAATTGGCCTTCATAAACAAATCTATCAATCTTTTATTTCCACAGTTTTTAACGATGAGTTCATGAAAAAGTCTATCTATTTTTTGAAAAACATGGGCATTTTGAGGACCGTTTTCAAAGGGTACCATTAGATTTCGTAAATCATCAATCCTAGCTTGGGATGCATTCAACGTAAAAAGCTTTACTGCTTTGGTTTCCAAGGCAATTCTACAATCCAGTACATCAATGATTTCTTTGGTCTCCACTTCCCTAACCATGATCTCTCTATTCGAGCCCATAATTACCAGGGTTTCCTTGCAGAGCCTTTTAATGGCCAATTTTAAGCAGTCGTCATTGGTGTTTAATATTTGGGAAAGCTCCCTTTGTCCAATGGCCTCTCCGGGAATTAATTTTTTGGTTACGATCAGTTTTCTTAACTGGGAGTAAACCTCCTCGGTACAATTGTTTATCTGTTCAAACATCCAATAAATTTAGTAAAATAACTCTTACAGAAACAGGCTCGTATTCCGAGGGACAAATACAGCCATTTACTGGATGTTAAATCTAAAGGTTATTTGGTGTTTTTGAAAATTTGCGGGTATCCTCTTTTGTCAAAATTCTAAATCCTTCTCCTTTTTCCACCCCACTGAAGGTAGCTAAAAAGTCGTTCGTGAGTCCAGTAAGTTTTCTAGTCTTCAAGTTTATCCAGGCCCCCATCATTTCACAATGGGCAAAATTTTCCCCTTTGTGGTTGTAAAAATTATGATGAAATTCAAAAAATTTGGCGTCCTCGCTCATTCCCATGATTTCCATCGAAACTTTGATGGGCTTCCCCGGAAAGGCCTCCTTAAAATAGTACATATGCTCATAAAACACGACAGGACCTATCTCGTTGGCCGCCAATGTGCTCTGGTCAAAACCAATACCCATAAGGAAAGACATTCGGGTATGACTCATATAATTAAGGTAGGCCGAGTTTGCCAAATGCCTATTGGCATCCACATCGCTCCATCTAATTTCAAATTCTTTTAAGTACATTCTATTTTGTTTTTTGCTATGCATGCATAATACTTCATAAAAATACCATAGTTTTGGTTAATCATTTAGGAATGATTGCACTTTTTTGCTTAATTTTTCAATTCAACACCATATCCCATGACCACAAACAGTTCGTTTATCAAAGACCTTTCCCTACCGGTAATTGCCGCTCCCATGTTTCTTATTTCAGGGCCAAAACTGGTTATTGAATGCTGCAAGAATGGTATTGTAGGTACATTTCCGGCATTAAACCAACGAACCAGTGAAGGATTTGAGGAATGGTTGTTAGAAATTAAAACCGCCTTGTCACAATTTGAAAAAGAAACCGGAAAAAAACCGGCACCTTTTGGAGTAAACCTTATAGTGCACCAAACCAATCCTAGACTAGAGGCCGACTTAAAATTATGTATCAAACACAAAGTGCCCTTAGTGATTACCTCTTTGGGGGCGGTTTCCCAAGTCGTGGACGCCATTCATAGTTACGGTGGACTCGTATTCCATGATGTCATCAAAAAAAGACACGCGGAAAAAGCTGCAGAGGCTGGGGTAGATGGACTGATACTGGTTGCAGCAGGAGCGGGAGGCCATGCAGGAACCATTAATCCCATGACTCTGGTCTCGGAAATAAAAAAATTTTACAAGAAAACGGTCATTCTTTCCGGTTGCATAAGTACTGGTAGGGACATTGCTTCGGCACTCCAAATGGGTGCTGATATGGCCTATATGGGAACCCGATTTATCAATACCGAGGAAAGTAAGGCTACTCCAGAATATCGAAAAATGATTATTGAGGCGGGTGCGAGTGACATAGTCTATACAGCTTCTATTTCCGGGGTCCATGCCAATTTTTTGGGTGCCAGTCTAAAGGCTGCCGGAATTACAGAGGAAGATTTAAAAAAAGACACTAAAATTGATTTTGGCAAGGAATTAAATACAGATGCCAAGGCTTGGAAAACTATATGGTCTGCAGGACAAGGGGTTGCCATGATCGACAATAGCTTACCGGTCTCTACTTTGGTTTCCACCCTAAAATCAGAATTCAAAAAGGCCGTTGAGGAACAAATTAAAGTTTTGGAAACTTTTCCAAAATAAGCATTATGCCTCTTATCCCTTCCAATTACAACCCGCCCTTACTCTTTAAACACGCACATTTTTCTACAATCTATAATGGATTGTATAGAAAAGTAAATGGTCTAATCCAGAAAAGGCAAAGGATTCAGCTATCCGATGGTGACTTCTTGGATTTGGATTGGAGTTACTGTTCCCAAACTACAAAAAAAGTGGCCATCCTTATTCATGGGTTGGAAGGTGATTCCAAAAGGGCCTATATACAAGGAGCTGCTAAAATTTTAAGCCAGAACGACATTGACGTCTGTGCCATAAATCTAAGAGGCTGTAGTGGTTCCCCTAATACATTATATCGTTCCTATCACTCCGGGGCCACAGAAGATTTAAAGGAGGTTGTTGATCACATTCTCGAAATGGATCACTATGCGGAAATTTATCTTTATGGTTTTAGTCTAGGCGGAAATTTGTTGCTGAAGTATTTGGGAGAAAATAAAGAAGCACCCAAAGAAGTTAAGGGTGCCGTAGCCATCTCCGTTCCCTGTCAATTAGATGACTCTCTTGAACAATTATTGCACTTTAAAAACATATTGTATGCCAAAAGGTTTAAAGGAAACCTCATCGATAAACTTAAAATCAAAAAACAACTTTTTCCGGACAAGATTTCCCTTTCGGAAATAAAGCAGATTAGGACTTTAAAAGATTTTGACGATATCTATACAAGTAGGGCCCATGGTTTTACCGATGCCATGGACTACTATTCCAAATCCAGTTGTTTGCAGTTTTTACCCTTTATAGAAGTACCCTGCTTAATTGTAAATGCGCAAAACGATTCCTTTCTGGGTGAAGCCTGTTATCCCTTTCAAGAAGCTGAAAAGAATAGGAATATTTATTTGGAAGTACCTATATATGGTGGACATGTAGGCTTTCACGGACCTAATAATATGACCTATACGGAATATCGGTCACTTGAGTTTTTAAATTCCCTGACTTAATTAATAGGTTTACAAAAATCCCCTTAGAAAATAAAATTTCATATCTTAGTATTTCTAACTTTAATTAAGATAAAACTCAACAAAGAAATGCGAAAATTATTCACCTTATTGGCCCTTGGCGCCTTGGTTCTAAGCTGTGGCGAAAAGAAAGAAGAGAAAAAGGATGGTTTTGAAATGAACCGTACTAAAAAAGAGGAAGTTAAGGCAACGGAAACCACCGGAGGAGTACCGGTAGATATGGACAACAAGGGTGTGGGTCCAATCAAGAATGTTGAGTTTGGTGATGAAATTGATGCGGATTTGGCTGCAGCCGGGGAAGAAAAATTCCAAGCTATCTGTACGGCCTGCCATATGGCAGAACAACGCATGATCGGACCGGCCTTAAAAGGAGTTTATGAAAGAAGGAGTCCGGAGTGGGTAATGAACATGATCATCAATCCCGATGTAATGCTCAAGGAAGATCCAATTGCCAAGGCTTTATTGAAAGAGTATAATAATGCCATTATGCTGAACCAAAATCTTTCTGAGGAAGATGCAAGAGCGGTTGCTGAGTATTTGCGTACGCTTTAGAAAAAAATACATAAAAATTTTGAAGCCCTTTCTAATCTTTGGAAAGGGTTTTTTATTCCCTACTGCTTTCCTTTGCTGCTATCAAACCATCTAAAATCTGCCTCACCTTTTCGCTATTCCAATCCGTTGCTCCTTTTTCTTTGATGATGATTTTTCCAGAGGCATCTATAATATAATTCGTAGGGATTGTTTTTTCATAAAGCTCTTCAGGTGCTTCCATTTTTGGAACAACCGCAGGAACACTAAAATTTTTCTTTTCTAGGAACTTCCTTATTTTCTCCGGGTTTTCATTGGATATCATCACAAAATTTATTTTGTCTCCATAATCTTGGTATAAGGCATCTATACTAGGGAATTCGGCGATGCAAGGTGGACACCAAGTGGCCCAGTAACTTATAAAAACAACCTCTCCTTTTCCAATTTCCACATTTAAATTATCGCCATCTAAATTTTCCAAGGCATAGGTAAAAGGTTTTAATTGTTCTTGCTCCCCCTTTGCTACAACCGTGAGGGAAGAAAGTTTTGCCCTCACCTTATTGGCCACAACCAAAATAGGTCTTCTTGTTTGAGGTACAATTAATATGATGATAAAAACGACAAAAATAATATCGCTTATTTTAAACTTTCTTTTTTTCACTTCCCAAAATATTTATAAGGTCAACATCAGTAATTATTAACGAATTTAAGACGTATAAATTACAATTGTAACAAAGTTGCATGTTTCAGCACTAATATTGCAAAGGATTTGAAGATGGGCTCCGCAAGTCAACCAATGTTAGTCATAAAAGCCAATAGAGCACTTCTTAAAAAGAGACGTAGCTTTAAGGACATTCGTGCGGAATATGAGGACCTTACTAGTAAAACCGAATTAAAATTCAAGGAACTAACACCATTTCAGCAAAAGCTAATAAGAGACCGTATACGAAGCCAGGCCAAAAAAGATAACATTCACAACCTTTGGGTGACCACAATCAGTACTGTAATCCTAATGTCCATTTTTGCGTTTCTCTATACCCGATATATGGTTTAACAGGGATCTGATTTTAGAATTTATCTGCAACTACCTTATAGGTTGGATCTTCCATCACATTAACGTCAATAATCTCATCGGCATTTTGGAGTAGACGGATACAATCCTTGCTCAAATGTCTTAAATGAACCTTTTTTCCAACCTTGGCATATCGTTCCGTGATTTTGTTCAGCGCCTCGATACCAGACATATCCGCCACCCTACTTTCCTTAAAATCGATAATCACTTCTTCCGGGTCATTGGGTACATCGAACTTTTCAGCAAAAAGCGTGGTAGAACCAAAGAATAGGGGACCATAAATTTCATAGTGTTTTACCCCATTTTCATCCACATGTTTTCTGGCACGGATACGCTTTGCATTCTCCCAGGAATATGCCAATGCAGAAATGACCACCCCTAAAAGTACGGCTACTGCAAGATTATGTGTTATCGCCGTAATCAAGGTTACCAAGACCATGACAATGACATCGGATTTTGGCATCTTCCCAAAGGTCTTAAAGCTGGCCCACTCAAAGGTCCCAATGGCCACCATAAACATAAGCCCTACTAAAGCTGCCATAGGTAAACGTTCGATCAAACTGGAACCGAACATAATAAACACTAAAAGCATAACCGCCGCTGTAATTCCGGATAAACGAGCTCTTGCCCCGGCAGAAGTGTTGATCAAACTTTGGCCGATCATCGCACAACCGCCCATACCCGATAAAAATCCCGAGAGGATATTTGCCGTTCCCTGAGCGACACATTCCTTATTTCCGCTACCGCGGGTTTCGGTAATCTCATCAATAATATTCAGCGTCAACAAACTTTCTATAAGCCCAACGCCTGCAACGATGGCCGCGTAGGGTATGATGATTTTAAACGTTGCCCAGGTAAAGGGTAATTGCGGAATGGATAATGGAGGAAAACCACCTTTAATACTTTCTCCTTCGCCCATAATGTCCGCTACGGTCATCGTATTGATACCAAAGCCGATCACTATGGCAGAAACCACGATAATGGCCACCAAGGAAGATGGAACCGCCTTTGTCAATTTAGGAAGCCCCCAAATGATAACCATGGTCAAAAGCGTGAGCCCTAACATGATATACAGTGGAGCCCCACTTAATAAATCACCCGTAGTTTTATTATAAAAGTTGGGGAATTGCGCCATGAATATGATAATGGCCAAACCGTTCACAAACCCGAACATGACAGGGTGCGGCACCAATCGAATAAATTTTCCCAATCTTAAAAGTCCGGCACCTATCTGCAATACCCCTGCTAGGATAACGGTAGCAAAGACATAATTTAAAATGGTCTCAGGTTCAATACCAGGAAAGTTACGTTTCAATTCCAAGATCAACCCAACAAAAATTACCGCAACGGCACCTGTTGCCCCCGAGATCATTCCAGGCCTTCCACCAAGAATTGAAGTTACCAAGGCCAAGACAAAAGCAGCATACAAACCGGTTAAGGGAGAAAACCCAGGAATCAGGGCAAAGGCAATAGCCTCTGGAACCAAGGCTAAGGCCACGGTTAACCCGGATAGGATTTCGGTTTTGTAATCTACCTTTTGCTTAAAATCGAATAAATTCAAATACTTGCGCACGCCTCATTATTTTAAGGGCGCAAAAATAGTATTAATTCCAAGAAGCGACCAGAAACCGAATGATTATTAACGATTTAGCAACTTACCAAGATTTTAGGCCCAATAATTTTTCTCCAAGCGGCGATAATTTGGCAGTTTCATATCTCGTTTGTTCCCATTTTCTAGGATCCCCGGGAAATGCATAACCTTCCGGCGCCACCCTGTTTTTCCATGAATTTATGCGCCAATTTTTAAGGGCCTCGTTATCCTCTTCGGCGGGCATCATGGAAATATATTGGGCTATACGTACCTTATCCCCTGATTTATTGGGCCGAATTCCATGCGGTTCAGTGCTATTGAAAATCAGAAGGTCGCCTGCTTCCATTTTCACCTTCACAATTTTATCCTCCAAATCGGAAATATCAGGTTGAAAATGATCTCGGTCTTCGGGTTGGGTCAATTTCCAAGTATCATAATTTCGGTACAACCAAGGAATACACTGAAAACCGCCCATGTTTTCATCGGTTTGATCGGCTAGCGCCAAAACACCCTGTACATTTTGCGGTTTGGTTTCCGGGTCGTAGTCCCAATGGATAAAACCTTTTTTGTTTTCGCCCTCCCGCTGCGGAAAGTTTAGGTTGGCACGGTCAATGGTCACCCAAAGTTTTTCCGTTCCCCATACATCCACAAAGGCATCATATACTCTTTGGGTCTGGCGGTTATCCCATAAGTATTGATGGTTATAGACTTCCACCATTCCGGTACCGGTAAGTTCCTTCATTTTCATTTCTGCCCGTGGCGGGGCATACCAGGTACTTTTGTCATTGGGATTTTTTTCATCAAATTCCCAAAGGAATCCGGCGGTCCTTTCAGCCTGTTCTTTCGTTATGGCATTCTTTATTACGATGTACCCGTTGTGTTTCCAAAACTCCCAATCGGACTCAGAAAGCACTCGAAGTGGTTCTCCATTAGATCGGTCATTGAGCTTCTGCTTACTGCTCGTGGCGGTGGACGGATTTCCAGGAATATCCTGATGGGCCATATTGCCCATTGCTACTTTTTCTGTGGATTGTTGCATATTGTATCGTATTTATGTTTGTCTCAATCTTTAGGTAAAACTAGTATGAAACAATTCTCTAAGCTACCGTAATATTAATCTATATTTGAACTATATTAACATTTTTATGTATTACTACCTATTTAAGTATCAATTTAGTTATATTCGGCATAGAAATTCGCTTTGATGAAAGTACAACTGGAAACCATTTCGCCCAATTCTAAAAGTCCGTTCAGGTTATTGCACGACCCTAAACTGAGCCACCTTTTTTATTGGCATTTTCATCCGGAATTGGAATTGGTCTATATAGAAGGTGCCGATGCCAAACGGCATGTGGGCGATCATATATCCAATTTTGAGGGCAGCGACCTTGTGCTTATAGGCTCCAACATTCCCCATTTGAATTTTGACCATGGCGTTACTACATCGTATCGCAAGGAGGTGTTACATATTAAACCCGGTTTTAAGGATAATGTATTACGGGATTACCCGGAACTGAAGCAACTGGACCGCCTTTTGGATCTATCCAGATACGGGGTTGCCTTTCACGGTAAGACCAAGGAAGAGGTGGGTACGCTATTGAAGAAATTATATCAATTGGAACCCTTTGAGTTCTTTATATCCGTGTTGAACATTCTAAAACGCCTATCCCAAAGCAAGGAGTTTCAACTGTTACATAAAACACCCTATGTTAACAAGCTAAAAAACAAGGAACAAAAGCGGATGCGAAAGATATATGCACATATTGACGAACGCTATCAAGAAAAAATAACCTTGGATGAAATGGCCGACCTCTGCGGGCTGACCAAACCTGCCTTCTGTCGCTATTTTAAAAAGACCACAGGAAGCACTTTTGTTTCATTTTTAAATCAATATCGTATCAGTCAGGCCAAACGCTTATTGCTCATGGGAAAGAATGTGGGCGAAGCGTGTTTTGAGTGCGGATTTGAAAGTCTTTCCTATTTTAACCGAAGCTTTAAAAAGATAACGGGCGAAAATCCCTCCGTGTTTAAAAAAGGCTTTGCCGGCCAGGAATTGCAATCTAAATTTTCGGGTACCTTTCCTTAACTTAGGGACAAGAACTATTAGTTATACATGAATTACTTAGACCCTCGTATTTATATATCTTTAGTTCCTCATATATTAGAAGTATAGATCATTAATGATCTATATACAATTTTTGTAGCAAATTTTGAAAATTAAAATAAGTAACCGACATATAACTTACCTCATATATTTTCTGCTGTTGCTTTTGGTGGTTGGTATTTGGATTTGGGAATTAAAAGCGTTCGACGAATTTCTGGGAGCAGTAGTACCTTGGGAAGAAAGATATGACTTGCCAAATCTGATTTACGGACTAAAGCTTTCGAATCAATTTACTGCAAGTATTTTATCCCTGGTTCTAGGAAGCGGGATCTTTCTCAGAAACAAAATCGGATGGATTTTAATAACTTCTTGGTTTTATTTTGTCTTTTCGAATTTTATTAAGTCCATAATCGAAAACAAAATAGATGGATTTATGGATATACTACAATTAGTAATTCTAATGGTAATACCCTCAACTTTTATATTTATGATGAACAAATACAAAGGAATAGAAATTTATCACCGTATTAAGAATAATAACAAGTTGTATTTAAATCTTTGGGCAATAGGAATCGGAATACTTTTAGCTCTGTTTCGGATATACAAAAAAAACTTGCTACAACACTGGCTATAATTCATTGCGGCGGAATAATTCTGCCGAATCATTTCGCAACGAAACCATAGCCTAAACCGTTAGCACCAATATTGAAAAATGAATTGGAAAATAATAGGTTTAATTCTACTATGCTGTATTTATTTTGGATTTACAATAAATGCGCAGATTAGAATTATCCGTTCTGTCGGACTTGAAAGGAATAAAAAAATTATCAACTCAGTGTTGATTTGGTTGATTCCTTTTATTTGGTTCTATCTTTTTAAGGACTTGATTTTGTCGGATAATCGGACAATTACAAAAAAAGAGAGGGACAGACTAATTAGAAAAGACAAAAAAGGCTACACGTCAGGTTTTCACGGAACAAAGGGATATTAAAAACAAAACACTGGTGCTAACACGGTGTATAATTAATTGCGGTCGGAATTTCCAAGTGGAAATTCCTGCAATCAATTATCTTTAGAGTCAGGCGGACATTTTCCTGGCTTCGGCTACGCTCAGCCTACATGAAAAGTCCGCTACTAATCATAGACGAACCGTTAGGGCACATATGAGAAAAACCAAAAACATATTGATATTTCTATTTTCATTGTTCTACTTATTTGGATGTGGGCAAGAAAAAATAGACTCGAATTTTGAACAGGAAGTTTTTATTGAATTACTTCCAAAAATTGTAGATTCAATGTTTGTGGATATCAGACCAATTCCACCACCACCGAAAGAAATTAGGAATGAAAAAAATACTAAAATAAAATTACAGAAATGGAAAGAATATAAAATCAACTATTTTAATGATAAGCCTAAATATAATACTGAATTTATAATTGCTATTGAGGAGGAAATTGAAAAGTGGGAAAATATTTCTTCAAGTAAAGTGGATTTTGAAAAAATTAAAAATACTGAAAAATTCATATTTAAACCGAGAAAGGAATTTCCCCAAGGAATTGATATTTGGAAAGAAAGACTGAAATATAACTTTGCTGGAGTTTTTTCGTTTTCAAGAATTGAATTTGAAAAACAAAAATTAAACGGAAAGTTATGGGTAAGTTATAGATGTGGAGGTCTTTGTGGACAAGGAGGAATTGTCTATATAAATAAAGTGAATGACAATTGGGAAATTGAAAGAATTGAAATATTAGAAGTTTCCTAAATTAAATACGTACCCTAACATTGTATAAAAATAATAGCGGTTTAGAGGCTAAAACGAAAATGAGTTTTACAAATAAACCGATGGTAAAAAACCGAAAATATGAGAATAAACCTTTTAACAATTTTGACATTAACCCTATTTGTTTCTTGTAAAACTGACCCAAACAAACAAGTCGATGAAGGAACGGTCAATGAAAATAAATATCATAGCAATGAAATTGGTTGGACAATCGAAATACCAAAAGGTTGGAATGTTACTCAACGAGGAGAATCACAAAAAAGAGAAGATAAAGGACTAAAAGCGATAAACGAAGCGAACGGAATTGACTACGATGCAAGCGGTCTAAAACAACTTATAAGTTTTCAAAAAGATAGACGACACATTTTTGCAGCAACCTCGGAAAAATTTGAACTTGAATATGACGGAGAATATGAAGACCAAAAGAAAATTGTTAAGGAAATACTTTACAATACTTATGCACAAAACGGAATTAAAGTAGACACGACTTCTTCTAAAGAAATAATCGACAATTTGGAATTTGATTTGTTCAAAATAACTGTTTATAATCAAAAAAGCGAAATTATTCTTTATCAAGATTTTTATTGCAGATATATGAATGGACTTGATTTTGGAGTGAACTTAAATTATTTCAATGATAAAGAAAAGAATGAATTAATGTATGCGTGGAAAAACTCAACCTTCGAATAAAAACGTGCTACAACAATGTATAACAGCAATTTACTCACGCATGTTTATTTTCTATGGAGTTCGTCAGTCGCTATGCTCTAGTCGGCGGATTCGACTACCCTTCAACTTCGCTCAGGGCTGGCTCACGAATCCACTCGGAATTGCTAAGGTCAGTGCCAAACCGAAAATTAACGCATATAAACCCGTAACTGACGGTTATACGAGACCGTTGTAACACATTTGTCAAAAAAACTGTTGAAATTAAAATGAATGAATAAAGCTGTCCGATTTACATTATTAACAACAATAATTGATTTATTTATTGCTTCATTAATGTTTGCTGTAATAGCTGGTGGATATGATAGAGTATTGGAGTTTCTGAATGATTTTGCTTTAAATCTTGGAGCTGGAATTGGATTTTTATTGGTTGCAAGCTATTATTTGGGAAAACGAATGCACAAATTGATTTGCCAAAAAAAATGGAATTCAATTTTGACTGGAGTTTTCGGAATGATTCTCATTTTAATCATCGGAATAATTGGAGGCTCTACAGTTGGGTTTATTGAATTTGGAGTATTAAATAGCAACGATGTGATTTCTGAACTTGTAGTTGATTATTATTTTAAACCATTAGCCTTGATTTTAGTTTATGGCGGAATTCCAACAATAATTTCCGGTGCATTTTTAGGAGTTCTGATATCGAAAAAAACGTGTTACAACAATGTATAACCGCAATTTACTCACGCTTATTTATTTTTAATGGAGTTCGTCAGTCGCTTCGCTCGTGTCGGCGGATTCGACTACCCTTCAACTTCGCTCAGGGCAGGCCCACGAATCCACTCGGAATTGCTAACGCCAGTACTTAACCGAAAAACATTAACTTTAATCCCGTAACTGACGGTTATACGAGACCGTTGTACACCATTTAAGAAAACGCAGAATTGAATCAAGAAATCAAAATATCACGTTCGGACTTAATCGCAAAATGCGACCAATATCTGAATGGTGAAATTCGAGAAAAGGATTTTGAGAATTATGCGTGGAATCTAATCACAGAAGACCATTTTGATTGGGACGATGATGTAATATCTGATATTATTTTTCAATGGGACAATCCAGAAATTAACTTTCCGATTACAAAACAAAACATAAGACTTTGGAAACATCAATTGGAAACCGATGAGGATTTATTAGCGGATTACAATTTGTGGAACGTACATATCGACCGACAAAAAAAGATTTGTGAAAAATATGAGTCTAAATGGAATCCGATTAACAAAAAGCTAAAAATTGGAATTGGTTATGACTTGAATGCTGACCCAATTCACGGATTGAGACATCCAAAAGAAAAAGGAACTACAGGTTGGTATATTTGGACAGGAGAATATTCGGAATCTGATGACTTTTTCCGACCAATGTGTGCCGAACATTTGCTTCAAATGCGACCTGAATTAATTAAATATTTCGGACTTGATGTTGGCTATCGATTTTTAATTGACAAAAACGGATACGAAGATGTTTGGTTTGACGAAAAAATAAAAATAACGGAATGAAAAAACGGTGTACAACAATGTTTAACCGCAATTTACTCACGCATGTTTTTTTCTATGGAGTTCGTCAGTCGCTATGCTCTAGTCGGCGGATTCGACTACCCTTCGACTTCGCTCAGGGCTGGCTCGAGCGAATCCACTCGGAATTGCTAACGTCAGTGCTAAACCGAAAAACATTAATTTAAAACCGTAACTGACGGTTATACGTAACCGTTACCAGTTATCAGGCGCATTAAATTAAACAATATATAAGAATGAAGATTATGAGAATAACAACTTTTGCAATACTATTCATAATATGTACTAACGCTTTTAGTCAGTCTAGTAAAAAGATAGATATGACAGAATATGTTAGGGAAATTCAAATATGGGACAAGCAAGAGAATAATATGTCATTGGCATTTTGGATACCTTCAAGTTATTGGAGAATTGCTCTTGAAGATAGTCCTCAAGTAACACCAGAGTTAATAAATCAAATTGAGACAGCATTTGAGGATTTTATGGTAGTCTGTGCGTTAGACCTAGATATTAATTTAGATGGAACAATGACTTTTACCAAAGAGCAAGATTTAAGAAAGTCAATTTCAATTTTGGATAGTATGGGTAATGACTATTTTCCTTTGACAAATGAACAATTATCACCAGAAGCATTGTCATTTTCTGATGCCATTAGACCAATGTTTGCACAAATGTTGGGGCAAATGGGACAGGGAATGCATTTTTACTTTTTTAAAATAAAAGACAGCGATGGTGTGAATATCATTAATGAATATGAAAAAGGAAGATTTACAATTAAACATTCCAATAGAGAATTCAAATATTCATTGCCATTAGTAACATTATTACCTCCTAAGAAATGTCCTATTGATAGTGCTGACATGAAAGGCAATTGGAATTTTTGTCCTATACATGGAGTAAAATTAGAGAAATAACAACTGGTAACAAGATGTATAATTAATTGCGGGCGGAATTTCCAACTGGAAATTCCTTCAATCAATTATCTTTAGGGTCAGACCGACAATTTCCTATCGGAAATCGTCGCAACGAAATCATAGCCCAATCGTTAGCGTTTTCGCTAAAAAGACAGCGTGTCCAAAATAAATAATGACCGATTTAAAAACATTCTTCAATAGTTTGACTTCTATTTCGCCCGAAAGTATGAGTCAGTTTTCGGCAGTGTTCCATCCCAGAGTTTTGAAAAAAGGCGACTACTTCATTACACAGGGAATAACAGCTAAAGAAATCGGTTTTTTAGAACGTGGCGTTATTCGAGCTTTTTACAGAAATAATGAGGGCATTGAATACAATAAACATTTTTTTGTAAACCCATGCTTTATTGGCGGTTATGCTTCACTCATAACAGGTGCGCCCAATCAAATTATTCAACAGGCGTTAACCGACTGTAACATACAGGTTGCAAAGTTTATAGACATTCAAAACTTGTACGAAACCTGCCCTGATATTGAACGTGGTGCCAGGATTTTAGCCGAACAATTTTTTGTGCAGAAAGAACAGCGGGAAATTGAAATCGTGTTACTGGACGCCGAAAAACGCTATCAAATTTTCCAAAGGGAATTTCCCCAGTTGGAACAACTCGTTCCGCAATACCATATAGCTTCCTACCTTGGAATTACGCCAACACAGCTTAGCCGTGTCAGAAGGAAATTATCCGGAAAGTAGCATTTATCAACCTATGTAAATGCAATTGGATTTTGGTTTCTCCAGTTTTGCAGTATTCCTTAGATACAAGGCAAAATGGAGCAACTAATCTTAGTATTAATCATGGCATTTTCCCTAAATGCCAATTCCCAAACAAAACATCGTGATATGGAACATTCGAAACCCTACACCATTTTGGTATTGATGAATGCAACGGCCCAATGGCTCACATTAAACAGAGAGGAGCGAAGCGAATTTGTAGAAAAAGAACTAACGCCAATCTTCGCCAGGGTAAGCAAAACCGTAAACGTTCAATTGTTTGACAGTGAATATTTTCATGCTTCTGTGTCGGATTTCATGATAGTAAGCACTTCCGATTTGGACGATTACAAATTGTTTATCGAATTGCTTCGAGACACGAAGGTGTATGGCACACCCTATTTTGACATTAAGGATATCATTGTGGGACAAGAGAACCTGTTTGAGGATTTTAACGACCAGTTTAAAAAGGAAAAACAATGAGAACGACAAGAAACACCATTTTAATTACCGGCGGTTCATCCGGCATTGGGTTGGCCTTGGCAAAACGTTTTTTGAAGCTCCATAACAAAGTCATTATTACAGGGCGTAACGAAGAAAAGTTACAACATGTGAAGGCAACATTCCCTGAAATCATAACTTTTTCCGGCGATTTAACGGACCAAAATTCATTAGACGAGCTTGTGTTGTTCCTGGAACAAAAACATGCGGACCTGAACATTCTGATAAACAATGCAGCCGTTCAGTACAATTACAATTTTGTGGAAGAACCAGAACTGATTTACAAAATAAACTACGAAGTTGCCACAAACATTACGGCTCCCATACAACTGACAGCTTTACTACTTCCCTTGTTGCTGAAAAATAAAAACAGTGCCATAGTAAATGTCAGTAGCGGACTCTTTATGGCCCCTAAAAAATCGGCCTCGGTATATTGTGCCAGTAAATCCGCTATCCATAGTTTCAGTAAGACTTTGCGCTATCAGTTAGAACATACGGATACAAAGATTTTTGAAATCATCCCAGCTCTGGTAGATACACCCATGACAGCAGGAAGGAATACATCAAAAATTTCAACTGAACAACTAACCGATGAATTTTTCCGAAATTTTAAAAAGGACCGATTCGAAAGTTATATCGGCAAAACGAAATTATTAAAATATATCAGTAGACTTTCGCCCAAACTTGCCGTCAGCCTTATGAAGAATGAATAATAAATTGAAAATCAGCTTACTATGAAGCCTCTAATCGTTTTACTTTCCGTATTTGCCGTTTCCCTCTTGACAACAAAACTTGTTCGCGGCAACTTTCAATTTGCCCTATCAGGGCGCATTGCTATGTCAGTAATGCTCGTGTTTACGGCAACCGCACACTTTACTTTTACAAAAGGAATGTCAATGATGTTGCCCGATTTTATTCCATTCAAAACAGAAACCGTTTACTTGACGGGCATTCTTGAAATTGCCGCGGCTATTGGATTATGTATTCCGAATTTTAGAGTATTGACAGGATGGCTTTTAATCTTATTTTTCATTCTCTTACTTCCTGCAAACATTTATGCAGCCGCAAAACACATTGACTTCCAAAAGGAAACTTTTGATGGAAATGGACCAATGTATTTGTGGTTTAGAATCCCGCTACAACTTGTTTTCATTGGTTGGACTTATTTGTCAGCAATCAGAAAAAGATAAAAGCCCGGATCGCTAACCTTTTATGAAAGCAATAGCGACTCTTGTGTTAACTTGAATCGTTATCGCTTTTAATACGTAACTTTCTATCCGAAAAGTAAGCGTACTCATCCGCTACTGCTTCTATACTGGTGGTTATTCCAAATTAAAATCAACTGTAATGAAAATTAGGAAAGCACATAGAAATGATTATACCATTTCAACGGACAAGGATAAGTTGGATATTTTGAGCATTCACAAATTCCTCGCCAACGAAACGGATTGGGCTAAAGGAATTCCATTCGATACTTTGAAAACATCCATTGAAAACTCTTTGAATTTTGGGCTATATTACCAAAACAAGCAAATTGGCTTTGCCAGAATAATTTCAGACTATGCAACGATTGCGTATTTAGGAGATGTTTATGTTCTAAAGGAATATAGGGGAAAGGGGTTAAGTAAATGGCTGATACATGAAATAATGGAAAATCCTAACCTTCAAGGATTAAGACGCTGGATTTTATTAACGGATACCGCTGAATGGCTCTATGAAAAATATGGATTTACCAAACTGCCAAAGCCGGAAATTTATATGGAGAAACATAACCCGAATGTATACAGCGGTATAGAAAAAACGCAACCATAAGAATTCGAAATTTAACCCTTTAATATTTGAATTATGAAAACAATATTTTTCTTTTTAATCAATTGTACCCTAATCTGTACAGTTGCTTTTGGCCAATCTAGTGATGAAATGGAAATCAGACAATTAGAAAAACATTGGACAGAATTGCTAGATAAGGGAGACACCGCCTCATTGCTGGAAATATGGTCCGAAAACTATGTTGTAAACAATCCCAATGGAAAAATCGTTACTCCCAAAGATATTGTAGCGCTTATGAAAAGTGGACATAAATTTCCCGCAGTCAAACGAATTATTGAAAATATAACATTCAATCAAGACATTGCGATTGTAATGGGTAAAGAGCTACAACAGCCTTCCGATATGAATCCTAACCAAGAGGAATGGATACCGAGGAGATTCACCAATGTTTGGATAAAAAATAAAAATGTATGGCAATTGGCGGCAAGACAGTCATCCAAAATAGTTAGTGAATAGCCCAGGCAATTAAAGGATATAAAAGTGAAGGCAAAACAACGCATATAGCTTATGAAGTGTGAGCTACTGATAGGAAAGTTCTTAGGAAATGCCACGGGGAAAATGCAAACCGTTGTACTTAATATTGAAAACCTTTTAGAAAGTTATAGATAAGTGAGCAATTTTGATGGAACTTGGCTTATGATTAAAGATGCGGATACTTATTGCTATCCTGAATTCATCGAATTTAAAAATGACCAAATCATTTTCTTTCAACTGGCGGAAAATTCACCAAGTGGATTGCTGATAAAAGAGCAGAACCATACCGAAAAACTATCTGAAACCAAATACAAATTTGTTGACGAAAATCGCATTCGAATTTATAGAATGGGTAAAATCCTTACGGTGATTAGTGATACCGAATCGATTTCAGAAGAAACTGAATTCGCAACGGACTACGAAAGGATTGAACCTACTAAAACCAATTTGACCAATGGAGAAATCAATAGGCTGGAATTAAAAGCTGAATGGAACGGTGAAGAAATCCCGATAGTTTTTAATGAAAATTTGGATGGTCCAACAATTCAAAAAGTCAACAAAAGACTAAAGCGAGAGGGACAAAAATTGGTTTTGGAAAATTTGCATGGGACATATTTCGCTTCAATTTATGATAACGGTAAAAGAAGAACGCTTATTGGAATCAAAGAAATTGACAACAAAAAAGCTGTTCTTTTTGGATTTCCAAAGAAGCCTTATCAAGTGATGGCAAACTGAACGGTGAAAAAACTAAGTACAACAACACCTGTAAACAATTAAAATCATGAACAAAATACCTCACTTGGGCATAGTTCTTTTTGGTATCATAGCCATTCTTGTCTCATGCACTTCCAAAGAGGAATCTGATTGCTTCATGAAAGAACAGCTCGTCCACGATGTTGAGGTTCTCAAGGATTCTACCAAATCCATAATCAGTAGAATAGATAGTACGGAAATAACAGTTAATGAGCTGGAAGCCAAGGTTAATTCCCTTATGGACAAAGCCAAAGTAACAGGACTCGCCATTTCAATACTTAATGACAATCAGATCATTTACAGAAATGCCTTTGGGTATGCCAACCACGATCGAAAAACTCTATTGCTGATCAATCACTCGTTCTATGGAGCCTCATTGAGCAAGGCTGTTTTTGGATATTTGGTTTCGGTATTAGCAAATGAGAAGGTCATTGACTTGGATAAGCCTCTTCAAGAATACGTGGATTTTCCTCTTTACGAATTAAAATCCGGAGATAAATGGCGTGGATTTCAAGATTTGAAAAACGACAAAAGACTTGAGAAAATTACAGCGCGGATGTGCTTATCTCATACCACCGGTTTTCAGAATTGGAGATGGATACCCAGACCCAATGATCCCGAAAACGACAGAACACTTAAGATATACTTTGAGCCCGGAACCCAATACTATTATTCCGGTGAGGGTATGATGCTTTTACAATATGTTATCGAACATATCACAGGAAAAGAACTTGAAGCATTGGCAAGTGAAAAAGTTTTTAAGCCACTTCAAATGAAAAATACAAGCTATTTATGGCAGGAGCGATTTGAAGACAGGTATTGCAATGGGCATACGACGGAGCAAGATGTCATTAAAAAGGATAAAAGGGATGAAGCCGGAGCAGCGGGTTCAATGGAAACCAACTTGATAGATTATTCGCTTTTTGTTCAACATGTGATGAAACTGTACAAAGAGAATTCAGGTATAACACAAAACTTGTTCAAACCGAATTTCAGAATTCGAACCCAGGCTCAATTCGGTCCCTTATCCCTTCAAGAGTCTGATGAAAATGACAATATTCAACTTAATTATGGATTAGGCTGGGGTTTGCTACAAACACCCTATGGGTTTGGAGCATTCAAGGAGGGACATGGTGAAGGATTCCAGCATTATACAATCATCTTTCCCGAAATAGGGACTGGAATCGTGATGCTATCAAATAGCGACAATGCGGAGAGTATATTCAAGGAAATTTTGGAAATTAGCATTGGAGATACCTACACTCCTTGGAAATGGGAAAATTATATTCCCTATCAATCGAAAGAACAAAAAAGGTTTACATCAATATATAAAAGGCCTTAAAACGACCGTGTATACCAAACGTTGTCAGCAAATAAAAAACGGGCATTATCCATATGAATGCACAATCTGATTTTGAAATTTTCAGTACTAGAATCTTAACCTTTCCCGTAGAAAAAGTGTATAAAGCTTTTGCCGATCCTGCCCATCTAAAAAATTGGTGGGGACCAAATGGATTTACAAATACCATTCACGAATTTGACCTAAGACCCGGTGGTAAATGGCTTTTAACAATGCATAGTCCCGAAAAAGGTAACTATGAGAATGCTTCCATCTTTGAAACTATTAAGCCAAACAAACTGATACGTTGGAAAAGGATTTCACAACCTTTATTTGATATGGAAATAGCGTTTGAAAAAATTACGGATTCAAAAACTCAAATTTCGTTTCGAATGATTTTTGAAACTATTGAAGGGTGCTCCAAAATCCGACCTTTCGCCGAACCAAAAAATGAAGAAAATTTTGATAGATTAGAAAAGGAAATTGATACTATGTAATATAAAAAAGCCTGCAGTCCAAATAGTGTATAAACTATAGGGGGGTCAGTGCTATTTTGAAACGTAAAACTATAGGTCAAATATCGCGCAATCTGACAGTTAAGTAGCGAGAAATCAGAAACTGTTAGTGCAAGAACTTTTGATATACATATATCTAAACCACATTACTATTAGAAAATGGACAAGGACATAACCAAACTTTTAACGGCTAAATCTGAGCAAATAAAGAAACTCCAAGAAATTGTTAAGAAAGCAATTGAGGAAGAAACTTTAATTACGAACAATCTGTTAAACCCCCCGAAAGAAATACTCACTAGAGGACAAACAATATCTGATAAGGTCGCAAAATTTGGAGGTAGTTGGGCTTTTATCATTTCCTTTTTTATCATCCTAGTGGTATGGGTTCTTTTTAATACTTTAACTCCCGTAAAGGACAACTTTGACCCGTATCCATTTATACTGATGAATCTTATTCTTTCCTGTATTGCTGCATTACAAGCTCCGGTTATAATGATGAGCCAAAATAGACAAGAGGAAAAAGACAGAAAAAGAGCTGAAAATGACTACTTGATCAACTTAAAAGCGGAACTGGAATTAAAAGCACTGAACCAGAAAATTGAACTTCTTATCCAAGAACAAATTCAAACTTTATTTGAAAGTCAGGCAGCACAATTGGAAATTTTAAAAAAGCTTGAACATAAATTATGATAAAGACCATTTTTACAGATTTTAGAACGGCACTCTTTGCCGGAATAATAATAGTAGCAACAATTATTATCGCTTTTTCTTTTAAGTATTTATCTGAAAAATATATCAAAAAACTCGCCCTAACGAAGCACATAGACCCAACCAGCTATGTTTTTGCCAAAAAAGTCGTTACAGCAATTATTTATTTGATTGGAATTTCATTTGCCCTTGTACAAATACCTGAAATGAAAACTGTAGGCCATTCATTATTGGCAGGTGCAGGTATTTTATCTCTTGTTGCAGGATTGGCTTCGCAACAAGCCCTAAGCAATATTATGAGCGGGTTTTTAATTGTAATGTTCAAACCCTTTAAAATCAATGACAGAATAACATTTAATCAAACCTATACCGGGATTGTAGAAGAAATCAACCTGAGACAAGTAGTTCTTAGGGACTTTGAGAACAATCGTGTAATCGTACCAAACTCCGTAATAAGCACGCAAGTAATTGTTAATGCCAATCTCATCGAAACGAAAGTCTGCAAAATGATAGAAATTGGTATTGGTTATGATTCGGATATCGGTAAGGCCCTTAAAATAATGGAAGAGGAAATAATAAAACACCCTCTACATATCGACAACAGAACACCGGAAGACATACAAAACAATGTACCTGAAGTGGTTTCCAGGGTTGTGGCCTTGGGTAACTCTTCCGTAACATTAAAGGCTTGGGCATATTCTGATACTTCTTCAAATGGCTTTGTTATGTATTGCGATTTGTTGCGCTCCATCAAGGAAAGATTTGATAAAGAAAACATAGAGATACCTTATAGTTACCAAAACGTTGTTATTAAAAAAACGGAATAAAAACGACATCATAACTCGGCCCAAATAATGGAGCCTCCACTTTTGAAAAATCCTCTTGGATTTTTAGTTCTCTGTGTATACCGAGTTACTTGCAAATCCATGAAACTGTCCAGAAGAATAACTCCTAAAAATCAACTGGACATCAAGTAATCACTACGGTCACCTCGAGCGCAGTCGAGAGGTTGTTAATTTCGTTTATTAAAAAAGGCCTCAATAGCATTCAACCTTACATTGAAATTGTTCCTGTGATTGATTCCGGACATTCAATTTTTTTCAATACTTTGTAGGTAAAACCAATAAACGACTTTAAAATGAAAAAAATATTCCTCCTTACCCTTATGGTCTCTCAACTCGGTTGGGTTTATGACATCAGCGCACAGCAAAAGGACAATTCCAAAAACGATGGATGGATTTCCCTGTTTAACGGAGAAAATCTGGATGGTTGGAAAGTAGGAAAAAATGCCTCCAGCTTTTCCATTGTGGACGGGGCCATTAAGGTTCAAGGAGAGGTGGGGCATCTTTTTTATAACGGTGAAGTAGAAGACCATCAGTTTCAAAATTTTGAGTTCAAGGCTACCGTGATGACCAAACCTGGGTCAAATTCCGGGATTTACATCCATACAAAATATCAAGAAGAAGGATGGCCCTCACAAGGTTATGAAGTTCAGGTGAACAACTCCCATACCGATTGGAAACGTACCGGAAGTCTATATGACATCGTGGATGTAAAGGAAAACTACGTACATGACAACGAATGGTATACCGAGTACATAAAGGTGGAAGGTAACAGAATCATTATTAAAATTAATGACATCGTTGTTGTGGACTATACGGAACCATCCCAGCCCAAAAGAAATGAAGGCTCCATGCGCCTAATGAAGGGAGGGACTTTTGCACTACAGGCCCATGACCCCAACAGTATCGTGTTTTTTAAGGACATCATGGTAAAACCCTTGCCTTAAAACAAAACTGACCAAATTCCAGTTCGCTTTGGCCTCTATCATCGCCGTAACCTCAACAGCGCAAATAACAAAAGTCGCCCATTTGGCACAAACCATTTGGACCGACCATTACACGCCCATTATTGGTGCGTTGCAGGTAGATTATATGTTGGAGAAATATCAGTCGGAAACGGCCATAAATGACCAAATTAAAGAAGGGTATCAGTATTATTTGATAAAGACCGATGTTGGTCATGCAGGCTATTTTGCCTTCAACTTACACAAAGGTTTTCTTTTTTTGAGCAAATTTTATGTACTCAAAAACATGCGGGGAAATGGGTTGGGTAAATTGGCCCTTTCCTTCATCGAAAATAAAGCTATGGAACTCCATTTGCCTAAAATAAGGCTCACCGTTAACAAGTACAATTCTAAGTCCATCACGGCTTATGAAAAAATGGGCTTTGCCAATGTTGACTCCATCGTGCAGGATATTGGGAATGGATATGTTATGGACGATTATGTTCTTGAGAAGAATATTGCTTAGAAAAACGTACACATTTCTATTGTTGCATGACTTAAATTTAAAAATATGTTGACCGAAATCCATCCCAAATTACCTATGCGCGATAAGAACAAAACCAAGAACTACTATATAAATGCGTTGGGCTTCCGTAACATAGGCGCTGTGGATTATCCCGATTACTTGATGCTCGAAAAGGACAATATTCAAATCCATTTCTTCCTTTTTAAAGGTTTGGACCCCAAAGAAAATTATGGCCAGGTCTATATTCGTTGTAATGATATTGACCATTTTTATTCATCGCTTCTAGAGCAAAATGTGGCCATTCATCCCAATGGGAAATTAACGGTAAAACCTTGGGGACAAAAGGAATTCTCCCTCCTTGATCCAGATAACAACTTGTTGACTTTTGGGCAAAGCCTTTGATTGCTTTAAATAATTGTTTATCAGTATTTTAAAATAAAAATAAAAAATCCCAACGGATCGATTTTAAATCTACCTTCGCGCGAAAAATCAATGACCTTACCGCAAAAAGTAACGTTGATAGAACAGTTGTTCCATCAACTGGAAAAGGAAACCGCAACTTTTCAAAATAATACGGGTTTAAGTTGTCTTTCCGGCTGTGGAAGGTGCTGCACCCATCCAGATATAGAAGCGTCCCCATTGGAGTTTTTACCATGGGCCTTTCACTTGTTTTTAACCGGTGAAGCCGAAAAAATGTTGCAGATCCTTAGGGAGATTCAAACCCCTACCTGCGTAAACTACCAGCCACTTACCGTTGTAGGTCAAGGCCATTGCAAAACCTATAAGTATCGCGGGCTTATATGCCGGTTGTTCGGCTACGGGGCCAACACGGACAAATATGGCAAGCTTAGACTGGCAACTTGTAAGGTCATCAAGGAAGGCCAAGCGGAAAACTTTGCTTCAGCATCGGAAAAAATAAGCCAAGGCATGTCCGTGCCCGTGTTTACGGAGTACTATATGCAACTCAACCAAATAGATTTTCGCTTGGGAAATATCATTGTACCCGTAAACAAGGCCTTAAGAATGGCGCTGGAAGAGGTATTGCAATACTTTGCCTATAGACCCTTGCCACTTTCTGACAAGGAGTGCGTTTAAAACGCATTCGCACTAATCTTTGATTTAATGGAGGTAAGCATAGGAGTACCTATAGCTTATCTTGTATCTAAATTAATCCGGACAGCAATTTTTGCCTCTTTTAATAAGCTGGCCAAATTAGAGTCCCTAAAAAGATTTAGAAATGAACATTTATAAAGCCATCAAAGACGATCATGATATCCAACGGGAATTATGCTCCAAAATCCTAAAAACCTCAGGAGATTCTGAGGAAAGAAGGGATATCTGGGAGGAACTGAAGAAGGAATTGGAAGTACACGAAGTTGCGGAAGAACGATTTTTTTATTCCCCATTGATAGATTCCGATAAGATGCAGGAAGATGCCAGGCACGGCATGGCAGAACACCATGAAATGGACGAACTCATAGAAGAACTGGACGATACCGATATGAGTTCTCCCCATTGGCTGGCCACAATGGAGAAACTTGCCGAAAAAGTGGAACACCATTTAAAGGATGAAGAAGAGGACTTCTTTAAAAAGGCAAAGAAAATCTATTCCAGTGAAGAAGCGGAATCCCTAGCCAAAAGTTATGGGGAAACGGTTTCAGAATATAGAAAGGGATGGCCGGAAGCTATTCCCGGTAAATAATAGATAGTTGCTATTTCAACAAAAAACCGCCGGGAGGTTTTATACTCCCTGGCGGTTTGAACAACTAACCAACCTAAAAACTATTTTGCTCGCTTCCTTACCACATCCATGGTAGGATTGGAAGTCTTTATTCTTTTCTTATCCATGGTACCCTTTCCCGTTTTTAAATATTGCTGATAACCCCTACCCTTAAATTCGTAGATAGTTCCGCTATCTGGGTGATATAATTCTATAGTGCCATCATTGATCACATAAAGCTCAAAATAATCGTTGCCAAAAAAATCATAATCCAAGGTTAAGGTCTTTAAGGAAGCATCGTTGGCAACATCATACACCTGATAATTCCCTTCATAATCCCACTGCAAACTACCTAAAGAAGTTCCAGGTGCATCCACCGAAGAACGAAACATATTGGGTAGAAATTGTAGAAAGTTCTCATCGTCAAAATCGTTCAACTCCCCTTCGTTACTGGTATAGGTCTTTTCCCAAGCATCGTACTCTTGGATGAAGTAGTTGATGTTATCATAAAATACCTGATCGTAATCAAAATTGTTTCTTTGATAACCCTGAAGTATGTATGATGTATCCGTGCTGGGCTCGTAAAGCTCTATCGTACTTCCGTTTACGGCGTATACCTCCAATAACCATGTGCCATCCACATCATGATCTATTTCAACCACTCCACGGTACGTATCGTAAAAACCAACATCGATTCCGAAACCATTTCCAGTCTTCCCTATGCCGACAATATTATTATTGGCATAAAAAGTACCACGATCAAAACTAACGGTAAAGGCCCTTTGTAAAAAAGGAACTTCGCCATTTCCGCGGGTTTCGTTGATATCTATATACCATAGGTCGTATGCCTGTAAAACTTGGTCCGTATTGAAGGCGGATTCCTCAATGAATTCATCCTCCACAATAACATCTGCGTAGCAGGAAACCAATAAAGTCGTCAATAATGCATATCCGAAAAGTAGTTTTACATGTTTCATAACCTATAGTTTTAATTCCGGTTAAAAGAAAACAAGCACCGTGCCAAAAAACATAACGGACTGATAATCATTACTTCATATGCAATTTATTATTTGGTAATTTTGTATTGATATTTTAATTGTATGAAGGAAGAAATGAAATTTGCAGTATTGGGAGGCGGGAGTTGGGCCACCGCTATAGTTAAAATGTTAACCGCCAATCAGGATACGGTGGGCTGGTATATGAGAAACTCCGATGCCATTGGTTACCTTAAAATTCAAAAGCACAATCCCAACTATCTTACCTCGGTCGAGTTTAAGACCGAGCAGCTATTCCTAACGGATGAAATCAATGAAATAGTACATTATGCCGATGTCTTAATATTTGCCATACCATCGGCTTTTTTAATGCAAGAACTTGAGAAGCTTTCCGCTCCTTTGGACGATAAAATTATATTTTCCGCCATTAAAGGTATCGTGCCCGAAACCGGAAAAATTGTTGGCGAACATTTTCATGATACCTATAACATTCCTTTTGAAAATATTGGAGTAATTACAGGGCCCTGCCATGCGGAGGAGGTGGCCATGGAACGTCTTTCGTATCTGACCATTGCCTGTGCGGACCCAAAAAAGGCCAAGTTAGTGGCCAAAAATCTGTCCAGTAATTTTATCAAGACCAAAATAACCAAGGATATTATTGGTACGGAGTACGCGGCCATGCTAAAAAACATCTATGCCATAGCCGCTGGTATTGCCCATGGTCTTGGCTATGGCGACAACTTTCAAAGTGTTTTGATGAGCAATGCCATCCGGGAAATGAAACGGTATACAAAACGCATCCACAACATAGACCGAAACATAAATCAATCCGCCTATCTAGGGGATTTGTTGGTTACTGGATATTCCACATTTAGTAGAAACCGAATGTTTGGTAACATGATCGGGAAAGGCTATACCGTAAAAAGCGCCCAAATGGAAATGAGTATGGTCGCCGAAGGGTATTACGCCACCAAAAGTGCCTACCAAATAAAGAACGATTTTAAAAAGAAGGTAAAGACTCCCATCATAGACGCAGTTTACGAAGTCCTCTACGAAAATAAAAATGCCAAAAAGGTTTTTGCAGCGCTAACGGAAAAGTTGGATTAGGCCCTGTTCAATGAAAAATCCGAATGTTCCTTGATTTCATTTTCCAAGGTTTTCTGCCAAGCTTTTAGTTGAGCATCGTCCGATTTCAAAATAACCTTAAATTCATTTAGGACCGGATTCATATACTGAATAATACTCTCAATATCAAAATAGAGCCTGCCCGTTCTTCTAATAAAGAAATCCATGGGGTTTAGCACCATTTCGTTGTAGAATCCGTACTCCAACTCCGCCAAAACAAGTTTGGTAGCATTGTCCTTTTCGGTTCTTTTTCCATAAAGCTCAAGGATTGCCTCCGTTTGTTCCCCATAATTGGTCACTAAAAACCAGGCATCGTGTTTTGAAAAACCATCGGGCTTGATGCGTTCATACACCTTGTCAATGTATTTTTTTACGTGTTTGAATTTCTTGAAATTATCGTTTCCGCAGAGCGAAATTTTGTCCGTATAGCATTTCTTGGTCTCCGTTTCGTATTCCAGCTTCAGTTTTTCCACTACACGGTCCACGACCCGTTCTGCCATTTTCCGATAACCCGTAAGCTTTCCACCCGCTATACTGATCAGCCCCGTATCCGAAACAAATATTTCATCTTTCCTGGATAACTCCGAAGCGGATTTTCCTTCTTCATGAATCAAGGGTCGTAGACCTGCCCAAGAAGAAACAATATCATCCAGTTCCAAATTGATATCAGGGAACATATTGTTCACCGCTGAAATAAGATAGATGGCATCGGCAATATCCGTACGGACCTTGTCCTTGTTATCATTATAATTGGTATCCGTAGTACCTACATAAGTTATCTTCCCCCTTGGAATGGCGAACATCATTCGGCCATCGGGAATATCAAAATAAACAGATTGTTTTACAGGAAGCTTTTCATATGGAAAAACCAAATGTACCCCTTTGGTCAGATGCAGTTGCTTACCCTTTTTGGAATTGTTGAGCACCCTTAGGTCGTCTACCCAAGGTCCCGCAGCACTAATGACATATTTGGACTTGATTTCGAAATCCGTCCCGGTAACCTCATCCCGTACTTTTACACCGGCAACCTTTTCATTTTTATACGAAAAATCGGTTACCGTGGCATAGTTCAAGGCCTGCGCACCGAAAAGTAAGCTTGTCTTTATATTTTCAATGGTGAGCCGGGCATCATCCGTTCTATATTCGGCATAATAACCCGCCCCGTTCAATATCTTTTTGGGCAAAAGGGGTTCCAATTTTAAGGCTTCCTTCTTCTCCAACATTTGTCGCTTATCATCACCTGAAACCTGGGCCAAAATATCATAGACCTTCAGTCCAATGGAGGTCAGCCATTTCCCATAGGAACCATTCTCGATTAATGGCAACAACATTTTCTCTGGAAGCACCAAGTGAGGAGCCAATTTATGTACGATGGAACGTTCTGTACCCACTTCCTTGACCAGCCAAAAATCGAATTGTTTTAAATAGCGTAAGCCCCCGTGTATCAATTTGGTAGACTTGCTACTGGTGCCGGATGCAAAATCATTTTTTTCCAGCAAAGCTACTTTCAAACCCCTGGACGCGGCGTCCAAGGCTATACCGGCCCCGGTAATCCCTCCGCCGATAATCACCAAATCAAAAGATTCGGTTTTTAATCGTTCAATATATTTCTCGCGGTTTAAATTGGAAAACTCTATATGCTGCATAATTTTCTTTCTTCCATAAAGATAAGATGTAAGGCACCCGTATGAACCGCCATACTTCTTAATTTAATGATAAAATAATAGGCCTATTCCTCTTCCCAAGCTTTAGATCGTTCCACGGCCTTTTTCCATTGTGCATATAATCGTCTTCTTTTTGCCCGATCAAATTTTGGTTTAAAGATTCTGTTCATGGGTCGGTTCTCATCAATATCCGCCTGTGTCCAAAGCCCCACTTGAATACCTGCCAGAAATGCCGCTCCCATTGCGGTGGACTCTATCACTTCGGGCCGATGCACTTCACTATCCAAGATATCGGCCTGAAACTGCATAAGGTGATTGTTAGCACAGGCACCGCCATCTACCCTAAGGTTTTTTAACTGTAATCCGGAGTCATCTTCCATAGCCTTTAGAATATCCTTTGTCTGATAGGCAAGTGACTCCAAGGTAGCCTTGGCCAAATGCGCCTTTCCCGTATCCCTGGTCAACCCAAAAATGGCTCCACGGGCATACATGTCCCAGTAAGGCGCGCCCAGCCCAGCAAAGGCCGGCACAACGTATACGGAACTTTCTCCCTCTACCGAATCCGCAAGGGCCTCGGTTTCCTTGGCATCTTGTATAAGTTCCAGGCCATCGCGTAGCCACTGAATAGCCGCTCCAGCGATGAAAATACTTCCTTCAAGAGCATAATTGACCTTGCCATCCAAGCCATAGGCAATAGTGGTCAATAACCCATTCTTTGAAAATTGGGGTTCTTCGCCGGTGTTCATCAGCATAAAACAGCCAGTACCATAGGTGTTTTTCGCGGTTCCCTTTTTAAAACATCCCTGTCCGAACAAGGCTGCCTGTTGGTCACCGGCAATCCCCGTTATGGGGATTTTAACTCCGTCGATTTCAAAATCCCCAAAATGGAATGCCGAGGGTTTTACTTCGGGTAACATGCTCTTTGGAATATCCATGGCACTTAATAGCCGATCGTCCCATTTTAAATTTACAATGTCATACAAGAGGGTTCTTGATGCATTGGTATAGTCCGTGAAATGGTTTTTGGTCGTGGTCATATTCCAGACCAACCAAGTATCTATGGTTCCAAAGAGCAGTTCTCCCTTATCGGCTTTCTCCCTAGCACCTTCCACGTTATCCAAAATCCATTTGACCTTGGTTCCCGAAAAATAAGAGTCAATGACCAAGCCCGTTGTTTTTCGTACATGCTCGGTAAGGCCTTCCTTTTTAAGATGTTCACAAATGTTTGCTGTACGCTTGTCCTGCCAAACGATGGCATTATACACGGGTTTGCCCGTGTTTTTGTCCCATACCACGGCAGTTTCACGTTGGTTGGTTATACCGATTCCTTTTACGTCTTTTAAGTCCACATTATTCCCCGATATTAATTCTTTTAAAACACCCAGTTGGGTTTCCAGAATTTCAATGGCATCGTGCTCTACCCAACCCGACTTGGGGAAAATCTGTTTGAACTCCTTTTGCGCCATCCCTTGAATTCTCCCTTCCTCATCTACTAGCAATGCACGCGAACTTGTCGTTCCCTGATCTAACGATATAATATATGCTCCCATAAAATCTTTTGAATTTAAATACAGCCAAAGCTGCATTTCTTAGAAAGATAATAGGATTTAATTAGTTTTCAAAGGAAATGGTGACTTCCCTAATATGTAAGTGATTTTACTTTTCCCAGGAATACTCCCGTTCTACCTTGCAAATTCTAACCCTGTAGTTTTTATACCAGTCACTAATTCCTTTAGACTGCGCCAACATATGTTCAGAATTGTTTTTCCAATGGGCAATGGCCTCCAAACTTTCCCAATAACTTACAGTTATTCCGATGTCTTCCCTAGCACTTTCAATGTCGATATAACCGGGTTGGGTTTTGGCCAATTCATCCATGGCCTCTGCCATTTTCGAATAACCATGATCACCATCCGAACGAACGGAAGTGAAGATTACGGCATAATAGGGTTTGGTCTTCATTTAGTC
>JAUIGC010000009.1 GCA_030429835.1 Bacteroidia bacterium | reverse complement strand
GGATGATACTGATATTACATTACTGGGTTTTAGCCAAGGAACCATTCTTAGCTATTCGGTTGCGCTCTCCTACCCCGAAAAAATTAAAAGGGTGATTGCGCTAAGCGGATACATCAATGAAAATATCTTGAAGGAAGGCTATGCCACAAATAATTTCGAGTCCTTGCGTATTTATACCTCGCATGGTCAGGTGGATCAAGTAATTCCCATAGAATGGGCGCAAAAAGCACCTGAAATCCTTGATAACTTGGGAATCAACAACGTTTTTGAAGAATACCCCGTGGGACATGGTGTGGCTCCCCAAAATTTCTATTCGTTTAAAAAGTGGCTTGAAGAAAACCCTTAGTTGCTGCGGGTATATAACAAATGATCTATCAAGGTGAAATCAATGCCCAGATCATCCTTTAGCTCATAACGAATCAAAATTTCGCCCCAATATTTACCATCAGAGAAATCGGCCAAAATCCATTTGTGGTTCAGGACCTTGATTTTGTTGATCTTAAAATCATTTTGCATTCCCTCATAGGGAACCAATGGATTATCCCCCTTGGATTCATTGGTTTCCAATAATTTATCCGAAATATATCTCGTAGGGTTTTCCAAATCCAAATGGTCATAGTACGCCATGGCATCGTCATTATTCTCCAATGAAAAATATTGCATCTCCAGAACACGTAATTCCGCTTGCTGCAGGGAATCCTTTAAAGCGTCTACCTTGGTTTCCAAACTTTGTATTCTTTGGGAACTGGCCTTGGACATTTTGCTTCCGCTAACGCCCAGATACAAACAAATCAATGCGGAAAAAATAAAAAGATATAGATAAATGTTCTTTTTCATATGCTATAATTCTATAACAAGATTATCGTAGGCCAAATGTACATTTTTAGGAAGACTCTTTTCAACTTCCCCATGAAAACCCAACAAATGGCTTATGTGTGTAAAATAGGCCTTTTGAGGTTTTACCTTCTCAACAAAGGAAAGCGCCTCCTCCAAGTTAAAATGGGAATGGTGGGCCTCTATACGCAAAGCATTTACAACCAATACTTTAGTCCCTAAAATCTTTTTAAATTCTTCTTCCTCAACAGATTTCACATCGGTCAAATACGTAAATCCACCGATTCTATATCCAAAAACCTTAAGCCGATTGTGCATTACTTGGATTGGGGTTACCGTACGATCACCAACTTCAAAATCCTTCCCCTTTTCCACATAATTAATGGCTACGGACGGGGCACCGGGATATCTGTCCCTTTCTTGAAAAATATAATCGAACCGTCTCTTCAATGATTTTACCACCCTTTTGGGCGCATATATGGGAATATCTCCTTGTCTGAAAAAAAATGGACGAATATCATCCAACCCTGCCGTATGGTCAGAATGTTCATGGGTGAAAAGAATACCATCCAACCGTGTTACTTCATGGGTCAACATCTGTTGTCTAAAATCCGGACCACAATCAATTACAAAATGATATTCTCCCCACTGTAGCAATACGGAAACCCTTAATCTTTTGTCCCTTACATCGTCACTTAAACATACCGGATGCGTACTTCCTATGACGGGTATTCCCTGCGATGTTCCCGTTCCAAGAAAAGTAACCTTTAGACTTTCTTCCATAGATATCAAATTTAATTCTTATTTAAGAAAATAGCGGTTCAATTTTGGTTAAGCTTTTGGCAATGTCATTTTTTTGGAAGCAAATTATCTTTCAAAAAAGGGACATTTTTTCATTTGTATTGGCCATTAGGTTACCCTTTCTTTATAACTTTGTTAAAACAAACTACAAGAATGGCCTCAGTTTTAAAGAGAGAAAGTGTTTTCGAAAATATACCGTCGATTAAAGCCAAAACTTTAAGAATCAACTTGAATCCGGATATCTACGGAACTTTTGCCGAGATTGGCGCCGGACAGGAAACCGCAAGACATTTCTTTAGATCGGGTGGTGCCTCCGGGACCATCGCAAAGGCCATGAGTGCCTATGATAAGGATTTCAGCGATGCCATTTATGGCGTGGAGGAAGACGGAAGGTATGTGACGCAAGCGAGGTTGAAAACAATGATCAAGTACGAGATGCAATTGATGGAAGAGAGAATCAGCAGGGAAAGACATCCTGATAGAGTTTTCTTTTCTTATGCCAATACGGTCGCTACGATAGATTTTTCAAAACGATATAAAGGACATGGTTGGGTAGGTATACGCTATCAGTTAGATCCCAAGCAAAAGGAGTATGACGAGATAGTGTTGCATGTTCGTTTTAAACAAAACGAGGCCAGACTTCAACAAGAGACCCTTGGCATTTTGGGCGTCAATCTTATTTATGGTGCCTTTTACAAATATCATAAGCCCAAGAAAATGTTGAAATATCTATATGACCATATAGATAAGGATACGTTGGAAATAGATATGATCAACTTTTCTGGCCCCAATTTTAAGGACGTGGACAATAGGTTAATGAGTCTTCAGCTAATAAGGAACGATATGACCGATGCCGTAATGTTCGGCCCGGACGGAAATAATCTTTTGCCTGCTGCCGTACTTTACAAAAAAAATATATTGGCGTTGCGAGGTAGTTTTAGACCGGTTACCAAGGTCAATATGGATATGTTCCATAAATCCTATGACATCTTCGTGCGTGATCCCCAGGTAGATCAAGAAAATAGCATCGTTATTTTTGAAATTACCCTATCTAACTTAAAGGCTTCCGGGGAAATCGATGAAGAGGACTTCATGGACAGGGCAGAATTGCTATGTTCTCTTGGGCATTGCGTGATGATTTCCAAGTTTCAGGAGTACTATAAATTGGTGGAGTATTTTAACAATTACACCAAGAATAGGATTGGTCTTACCATGGGCGTGAACAACCTAGTGGACATTTTTGACGAGAAATACTATCGTCATTTAAGTGGTGGTATCCTGGAGGCTTTTGGAAAGTTATTCTTCAAGGATTTGCAAGTGTACCTATATCCCATGAAAAATCCGGATACCGGTCAAGTAATGACCAGCAATAACGTGAAGGTGCATCCAAGAATGAAGGAGCTCTACAAATTCTTTAAATATAATGGTAAGGTCATGGATATCATTGACTATGAACCGGACATTATGGATATTTTCTCCAGGGATGTATTGCGGAAAATCATGAACGGCGAAGAGGGTTGGGAGGAAATGCTACCGGAAGGTATTGCGGAAATAATCAAGGAAAAAGGCCTGTTCACCAAAAAAGAAATTTCTAAACCGGAAGAAATAGAGAAGGAAATAGAAAAAAAATAACCCCCTAAAAGGGGGCTTTTTTTAGTCCAACAATTGGGCAGCGTGATCTTTGGTCTTTACCTTATCGATTACTTTGGTTACCATGCCTTCCCCATTGATAACAAATGTTTTCCTGTGGATTCCATCATATTCCCTACCCATAAACTTCTTTGGCCCCCAAACACCAAAAATATTAAGTACGGTATGATCCTCATCCGCTAGCAAAGGAAAAGGGAAATCATATTTATCCTTAAAGTTCAATTGTTTTTTTTGGGAGTCCGCGCTCACCCCTAAAAGCTCGTAACCTTCATCCTGTAGGGCTTTATAGTTATCCCGTAAGTTACATGCTTCAGCCGTACAACCGGGCGTGTTTGCCTTTGGATAGAAAAAAACAATCAATTTCTTTCCGCTATAATCCGATAAATTTTTAGTATTGCCATCTTGATCTTTGGCTGAAAATTCGGGAACCTTATCCCCTTCCTTAAGTGTTTTCATAGTCAATAATCTTATATTTTGTTCAATAATATTTTTGTAAAATTAAACAAAAAATGACGAAGGCAGAAAAGGTATCTTTCGCAATTTCCAAATTACAGGAACTCTATCCTACCATTCCCGTTCCCTTGGAGCATAAAGACCCATATACGCTTTTAATTGCGGTGCTTATGTCCGCTCAAAGTACCGATGTTAGGGTCAATCAAATAACTCCTATTCTCTTTGAAAAAGCGGATAATCCTTTTGATATGGTAAAAATGAGTGTTGAGGAAATAAGGGAAATCATTAAACCCGTAGGGCTGTCCCCGATGAAATCCAAAGGAATCTACGGACTTTCAAAAATTCTAATAGAAAAATACGATGGGGAGGTCCCACAAGATATTCACTTACTGGAGGAATTACCTTCCGTTGGCCACAAAACTGCTAGCGTTGTGGTTTCCCAGGCTTTTGGCATTCCAGCCTTTCCTGTGGATACCCATATCCACAGACTCATGTACAGATGGGGCTTTTCTAACGGAAAAAATGTTGTGCAGACCGAAAAAGATGCCAAAAGATTGTTTCCCAAAACTTTGTGGAACGACCTTCATCTTCAAATCATATGGTATGGCAGGGACTATTCACCGGCCAGAGGTTGGGATCTTGAAAAAGATATCATCACCAAGACCATTGGAAGGAAAGCGGTCATTAATGAATATTATGATAAAAAAAAGACCCGTTAAACGGGTCTTTTTTTAGTTTAAATATGTTTCAAACTCCAGGTCCTTGTACTTTACGTCATACAGCGCCTTGGAAAAGCTTAATAAAAAGTTGATTGTTTTTGGGCAAACCTTTTTAAACTCGGTTCTTTCCTGATAATTAGAGTAAATTTTTTCCATATTTCCATTGTTGTTACATTAAATTAACGCAACTACAAAAGAAATATTGTTTATTGTTTTTCTAGACTGATTAATGGGTAAGTACGATATTATGTTTTTCAATGATTTTCCTTAGGTTGATCAATGCATATCGCATTCTTCCAAGAGCTGTATTTATACTCACTCCCGTGTTTTCTGAAATTTCCTTAAAGCTCATATCCTTGTAGATACGCATGATCAAAACTTCTTTTTGATCATCGGGAAGTTCCTCTATCAATTCCCTCAAATCCGTATCAATCTGGTCCTTTATCAACTGCTTTTCGGCATTTAATTTGTCATCCCCAATTACAGAAAAAATATTAAAATCTTCGTTCCCCTCGAACATTGGCATTCTCTTGTTCTTTCTAAAGTGATCGATTATAAGATTATGGGCGATGCGCATAACCCAAGGCAAAAACTTACCTTCCTCACTATAGTTCCCCTTTTTGAGGGTTTTGATTACCTTAATAAAGGTATCCTGAAAGATGTCTTCCGTTACGTCCCGGTCCAATACTTTGGAATAAATAAAGCTCGTAATACGCTGATTATGTCTATGGATAAGAATTTCCAAGGCTTTTTCGTCGCCACTGATATAATCTCTTACTAGTTCTGAATCTTCAATCTGTAATTCCATATTAGTTACTTTCATTAGGTGACAGGGTGGGGATCCTGATTTGGTTATTAATTAATTGTAATTAGTCGTTCAATTCTGAGATAAAACTAGATAAATCACCCCCCTTGATAAAAAGTATGTTGTAAAAATGCCCTTTTCTGATGTGAAACCTGTAAAACCTATTTTTTATACAATAATTAGGTGTTTTATTAGTTGACTTTGGGCCCTATGAAAAAGGTTTGACCCTTGTGAAGATGTCGCAACCGCCAACTATGATTGCTTTATTCGATAAAAAACAAAACCCTGGGAATAATCCCCAGGGTTCTGTTTTTATGTTCAATAACTTTGTTAGTTCAAATTACTTTCAAATTTTATGCCCTTGGCTTCTGTAACTTTAAGGGACTTTGAATAATTCAACAAAAACTGAATTGTTTCAGGTTTCGCAGATACTGTTTTGTTGGTTTTTGTTTTGGTCTGGTAAATTTTTTCCATATTCTTCGTTTTTGTTTCACTTAAGAAACGTCAACGAATTAAATATAGTAGATCCACTCGACCTGTTACCAATTAATTCGTTAAAACTATACTATTGGCCTCAACCAACTTCCTAAGGTTTATTAGGGCATATCGCATTCTGCCTAGTGCAGTATTGATACTTACCCCCGTATTTTCGGAAATTTCCTTAAAACTCATTTCCTTATATAGACGCATTTGCAAAACCTCTTGCTGGTCCTCCGGTAATTCCTTGATCATCCTCGCCAAGTCCGAATCAATTTGCTCCTTGATCAATTGACTTTCGGCATTCAGTTTTTCATCACCCATTAGGGAAAAAACATTGAATGTTTCCGTGGCGTCGTACATAGGCATTCTATTGCTCTTTCTAAAATGATCTATGATGAGATTATGAGCGATGCGCATGACCCAAGGTAAAAATTTACCTTCCTCATTGTACGCACCTCTCTTGAGTGTACGGATAACCTTCATAAAGGTATCCTGAAAAATATCCTCTGTCAGTTCACGGTCTCCTACTTTGGAATAAATGAAGCCGGTTAAGCGCGCATTGTGACGGTGAATAAGAACCTCAATGGCCCTTTCATTACCGTTCATATAATCTTTTACTAGTTGGGAATCTTCAAGTGCCTGAATCATAAGCCTTACTTTTGTGGGTTAAAATTGGGGTCCTAACGCTTTGTGGGCTTAGGATTTTTTTAATTTCTTTCTAACTTCAAAAGTAATTTTTGGCTATAGGCTTCTTGTTTTTACGAGATTCAAATATATAAAAAAATAAATACTCCAAAAAAAATGTGAAATAATCCCGGCCTCTTTTAGAAAAATGACATTTAAACTTTTTGCTAAATGCCATATTGTATCTTTGCAAATTTAAAGATATCGTATGACCGTATTATCCCAGATAAATCCAAAAAAAAACATTATCATAAAAGGTGCCAAGCTGCACAACCTTAAAAATATAGATGTCGTAATCCCCAGAAACAAGCTTGTGGTCATAACGGGATTGTCTGGATCTGGAAAATCCAGTTTGGCCTTTGATACCCTTTTTGCCGAGGGACAAAGGAGATACGTTGAGAGTCTATCCTCATATGCCAGGCAGTTCTTGGGAAAATTGGACAAACCCAAAGTCGACTATATAAAAGGTATTGCACCCGCCATTGCCATTGAGCAAAAGGTAAACTCTACCAACCCAAGGTCCACCGTAGGTACCACTACTGAAATATATGATTATATAAAACTTCTGTATGCCCGTATTGGAAAAACATTTTCACCAATTTCAGGTAATGAGGTTAAAAAAAATACCGTATCGGATGTTATTGAATACGTTAAGACCTTCGATCCAGATACAAAACTGCTGCTCCTCGCTCCCATAACCATAAGGGAGGATAGGGATTCGCTAAAATCGCTTCAATTATTTTCTAAACAAGGGTATGCCAGAATTAAATATCAGGGGAAGGTTCTCAGAATAGACCAGGCCCCTGAGGATATTGGAAAGGAATTTGACCTTGTCATCGACAGAATCATAACCAAGAATGATGAAGATTTTTACAATAGGTTGGCCAATGCAGTAGATACGGCCTTTTTTGAAGGCAAGGGGGAGTGCATTATTGAAGAGTTGTCAAATTCCGAACAACGCCTTTTCAGCAATAAATTTGAGTTGGATGGCATGCAGTTCCTAGAGCCTAACGTTCACTTATTTAGTTTTAACAATCCCTACGGGGCATGTCCTAAATGTGAAGGATATGGAGATGTCATAGGGATTGATGAAGATTTGGTAATTCCCAATACAGCGCTTTCAATTTATGAGAATGCCGTTTTTCCTTGGCGTGGTGAAAGTATGGGCTGGTATCGAGACCAACTGGTCAATGCGGCCTATAAATTTGATTTTCCTATTCACAAACCTTGGTATGAACTAACTGATGCACAGAAAAAATTGGTTTGGGACGGTAACGAACATTTTATTGGGCTACACAAGTTTTTCGAGACCCTTGAGGAGAAAAGTTATAAAATCCAGAACAGGGTAATGCTCAGCCGTTATAGGGGAAAGACAAAGTGCAATGTCTGCCATGGTAAACGACTGCGAACGGAAACGGATTATGTAAAAATTGGAGGTAAATCCATTTCAGATCTGGTAGGTCTCCCCATTGAACGCCTTATTCCATTTTTTGAAGCTTTGGAACTGTCCGATCATGACGCTAAAATAGCGGATAGATTATTGAAGGAAATTAATACCCGTTTGGGTTTCTTGGACAAAGTGGGACTCAACTATCTTACCCTTAATAGAAAGTCCAATACGCTATCTGGGGGGGAGAGCCAACGAATTAATTTGGCCACTTCCCTAGGAAGTAGCCTTGTAGGTTCTATGTACATTTTGGACGAACCTAGTATCGGGCTTCATCCCAAGGATACAGAAAATTTAATCGAGGTATTGCTATCCTTAAGGGATTTAGGCAATACCGTAATTGTAGTGGAACATGATGAGGATATTATGAAAGCTGCAGATGAAGTGATAGATATTGGTCCTGAGGCTGGCACCCATGGGGGAAACATTGTTGCCCAGGGCACATTGGAGGAAATCCTGAAATCCTCCTCGCTGACTGCCAGCTACCTTAACGGAACCATGAATATCGAGGTACCCAAAGAGAGGCGTACTTCTAAAAATCATATTGAAATAATAGGTTGTAGGGCAAACAACCTAAGAAATATCAATATTACCTTTCCCTTGGATATGTTGACGGTAGTAACGGGCGTATCGGGAAGTGGTAAAAGTACCTTGGTCAAAAAGTTGTTGTATCCCATAATTCTTAAGGAAACCGGCGGTTATGGAGAAAAAGCTGGGCAGTTTAGTTCGGTGAACGGAAAATACAAGCATATAAAGCATGTGGAATTTGTGGATCAAAACCCTATAGGTCGCTCATCCCGTTCCAACCCCGTTACCTATATAAAGGCCTATGATGAAATACGGAACCTTTTCGCAAGCCAAAAGCTGAGCAAAATAAGGAACTATCAAGCCAAACACTTTTCATTTAATGTGGACGGAGGCAGATGCGAGAAATGCAAAGGAGAAGGAGAAATTACTGTGGAAATGCAGTTTATGGCCGATGTGCATCTGGAATGTGATACCTGTGGTGGAAAGCGATTCAAAAAAGATGTATTGGAGGTTACTTTCAACAATAAGAACATAGATGATATCTTGAACATGACCATCGATGATGCCATAGATTTCTTTGAAGCTGGGGAGCAGAAAAAAATTGTAGGTAAATTAAAACCCTTACAGGATGTTGGTTTGGGCTATGTAACCCTTGGGCAGTCCTCCTCTACCCTATCCGGAGGTGAGGCTCAACGCATAAAACTGGCGTCCTTCTTGGTAAAGGGAGCTACTAAGGATAAGGCCCTTTTTATATTTGACGAACCCACAACCGGACTTCATTTTCATGACATCCAAAAATTATTGAAATCGTTTAATGCCTTAATTAAAAAAGGACACTCCATAGTGGTTATTGAGCATAACATTGAGCTCATCAAATGTGCGGACTATATCATCGATTTGGGGCCTGGAGGTGGAGAAAACGGCGGACAATTACTAGCCGAGGGAACACCCGAGGAAGTGATTAAAAACACCAAATCCTTCACTGCAAAATACCTAAAGGAAAAATTGATTTAATCCAAAATTCCATTTTCCCAAGAAAATATTATTATTTAAATAATTGAATATTAGTTACTTAAATAAAGTATTTCATTTTTGGCACGCTGTTTGTTTTATATAAGGCGAGTGTAAATAGTTGCACTTGGAATTTAAAACCTTATATCATGAAAAATTTAGTACTCCTTTTTACGGCGATGATTTTGGGCACAACGGGTGCCATGGCCAACAGTACGGTAGAAGATAAGGTTGCAACACGCAATGCTTATAGGTACAACAACTCATTTATTTTTGTTGAAAATGGCATTACGTTTTCAGTATATCCTGATGGAGAATTTGACTTCTATATAGAAGACTATGTTACGGGTAGAAGAAACGGGATAACTTTCAACTCAGGTTATGATTATAGTCCATATGCGCAGTATGATGATTACGGTGCGGTTATACAAGTAGAGAACGTTCCTATATTTTATGACTATTACGGTCGTGTTACCCAAATAGGCGATGTGGATATCAGATATAGAAATAATAGGGTTCGCAGTGTAGGTGGTATGTACGTGTTCTATGATAACAGAGGTTTCTATGACTACCATACCGGTTTCATAAATATTTATAACAGACATTATGTATACCGTCCGTTTCACAGATGGTTTATTAGACCAGCTATAGGATTCTCATTAGTGTTCAATAGACCTTACAGAAGGTATTATACGCCAATCAGATATACATATTATAGACCGTATAGGTATAATACACGAAGAGCTTATGTTAAAATTGGCAGGGAGCATAGATACAATAAGGTAAGAAGGGAAAGAGCCAATATTTATAGAAACGATAATAGGGTCGCTGTAAGGGATAATTCCTATAGAGGCAATAAAAGTAAAAGCTATAGAGATAACGATGGCCTGCGTTCCAATAATAATACGGCCAGAAGAAGCGAGGATTTTAAATCCGATAGACGGGTAGCTACTACCCAAAATGGAAGAAAAACAGACAATAACAATATTAGAAGGTCTAACTCGGTAAACCGGAGTAGCCCAACCACAGTTAGAAGAAGTAACGGTAATGTCGTTAGAGGTAATGACAAAAGAACTGTTGTTAGCAAACGTGAAGTAACCAAAACGCCAAGAAGTACTACCGTAACAAGAAGTACGACCACATACAAAAAACCAAATAATGCACGTTCAGCCGAACGTGGTGGAAATGCGGTTACTCAAAGGACTGTAAAGAGGTCCGTTACTAAGGCTCCATCAACACAGCGTAGTACGGTAAGCAGAAGTAGCAGTTCAAGATCAGTAAGTAAGGCTCCTTCTAGAAGCAGCACAAGAAGCAGTAGCTCCCGATCTGCATCTAGAAGAAGTAATTAAAAAATAAAAGTTAGTTTTTAGGTTGGTTAGTTGTTTAGCCCTGTAGTGAATACGTTCACTGCGGGGCTTTTTTGTTCCGTAAAATTACAAAGGTTCTTCCCCAAAAATTTTTGAAAACTTCTTGGGCAGTGCATATTTAATTTGCATTCGTTCTTGAGTCCTTGGGTGGTCAAATTCCATAACGGCTGCATGGAGGTACAAACCTTTACCCTTCAATTGGAAAAGTGAAGGAGTATAAAGAGCATCCCCTAAAATAGGATTACCTATACTTTGTAAATGTTTTCTAAGTTGATGTCTTCTGCCTGTCATTGGAGTTAATTTTACCAAATTAAGAAACGTAAATCGATTGGATATTACTGTACGTATAACCTCATAATGGGAAACTGAATCCTTGCCATCGATAGGCGAGTTTAAGGTACCCATTGCTTCCATGGCTCCAATAGTAACGGCATAGTATGTTTTAGCTATTTGTCTTTTTTTAAATTGATTTCCCAAATTAACCATACTGCTGGCCGTTTTTCCAATCAACAACAGTCCCGTTGTAGGATAATCCAATCTATGAACAGGTTTGGGAATTATGGCATCGGGCTCTATGCTCCTTTTTAAGTTTTGGAGCAAGGCATTGGCTATGGTCCTAAAACCATTTCCACTGACCAAAATTCCCGGTGGTTTAGCTACTACGGCCAAATGATCATCTTCAAAAATGATTTCCAAAGGAAGCTGTAATTTTTTCTTGCTTTCCTTTTTTGGAAATTCTTTTAGATTAATGGTCTCACCTCCTTGAATAAAGGTTGCGGTTGTTGCAATTTTACCATTAACCATAATTAAATTTTTACCAATTGCCTTTTTCAAAGCGGACTTGGTTGGAAGGTTAAAGAATATACCAACACCATATTCCTGTAGTCTTGAAACAGAAACTTTCTTCGGAACTATGTGCGTTTCTATAATGGTCAACCTTATTTTTATGATATTTATTTGATAAGTAATACGATTACTTATTTATTCATGTGAATTAACAAATTACAGTGATTTAAGGTAGTTTACAAGCATTACTAACCCCTATTACAAACATAATTGAAAAGAATAAATCCTAAGTTAATAAGACAACTTGTTCTGATTTCACTGATTTTATTTTTAGGTGGGCTCGTTGTTGTTTATATGCTTCCTTATATTTCTGGAGTTCTTGGAGCTTTAACGTTGTACGTCGTATTACGAAAGTGGATGTTTAAACTTCTTAAAAAAGGATGGCGGGAAACCTGGGCGGCCATGCTACTAATCTTTGCAGCGTTTATTGGCATTTGTATTCCCCTTTCAGGAGCTGTTTTAATGCTCGGTTCGGAAATAGGTAATTTAGCCGATAAGTCTGAACAGGTTACAAGTGCTTTTAAGGAACAGGTTTTTCTTTTGGAAAAACATATAGGTTACGATATTTCCTCTGCCATTGATCCTGAACAAGCTTCTTCGTGGATAACCAATAATCTTTCTGGTTTTGCCAGTGGTACGGTAAATATTTTTATTTCTTTAGGTGTTCTACTTATCATTCTATATTTCATGCTCAAGAACTCCAATAATATGCAGGATTCCCTTATGGAATATATCCCATTAAGCAAAAAAACACTGATGATTTTGGGCGAGGAGATAGATCATGTAGTCAGCTCAAATGCCATAGCCATACCCTTGGTGGCCATAGCCCAAGGTATTATCGCATTAATCGGCTTTTTTATTTTCGGTATTGAAAACCCATTTTTTTGGTTTGTCATTGTTACCATAGGATCTATGGTTCCATTCATAGGGACTTTCTTAGGTATATTTCCCGTATTTGTCCTAAGTATGGCCAGTGGAAATGAATTTCAGGCGTGGGGCATTCTTATATATGGGCTGGTCGTAGTAGGTTCTACGGACAATCTCATTAGGTTGTTTCTACTACAGAAATTGGACAGTACTCACCCCCTCATTACATTAATTGGAGTAATTGTAGGGATACCTCTTTTTGGTTTTGTAGGATTGATTTTCGGACCTTTGATCATCAATCTTTTCTTGGTCGTTATAAAAATTTATAAACGGCAATACGGGCTTCGCAAATCAGATGATGTCAAAAAGCTATAGTCAACAGTTGTTATCTTTTTCCGAAAAATTTTCCAAGCACCCATTGTACATCTTCGGATATCCTTAGTTTATATATGGTCAATATATAAATTACCCCAATCAAAAAACTCTTTAAGCCTATATTGACTAAAGGGTGAAAGGGAAATTCAACAAGATAGAACAATGCACTAAGAATGATGACCAAGACCAAGACCTTGAAAGTCTCATTTGTAAAAGGCTGAATGCCAAATTTCGACTTTACATAATACAACTTTAGGGTGTTATATATAAAAAAGGCCGAAAAACTGGCTATGGCCGCACCATTTAATCCATAAGCAGGTATTAGCCATAGGTTAAAACCAATGGCCATTAAAGCCAATAAAACACCAAAGAATAAAATCGATTGATAATAATTGGAGTTGTATAATATGGAGTTATTATTCCCCAAAAGGGAATCATATACTTTGGCCAATCCTACCCACAAAACTATGGTAAACCCATCCTCATAAGAGTTGGGCAACAATTTATACAAGTCATTCAGATTCAGCATAATGAGAACTAATAAAATTGCAGATACGATAAACAGGGTTAAGGAACTCTTTTTATACAACACCTCCAATGAGCCCTTATCTTTCTTATTGATATACTCTGCGGTCATTGGATAAGTTATTTGATGCATGGCTCGGGCGGGAACGGCAATTACCGTAGCCATGAATCCGGCAACGGCGTAGTATGCTACGTTCTCAATAGGTAAATAATTGTTCAGCATCACTTTATCGACCTCCATAAGAACAATGGCCGTTGACCCTCCCAGAATAATCAAAGCACTATATTTCAGAATATCAACCCAATTGACCGGTAGTTTGAATAACAATTTGGGGAATCGAAGTTTATAGGCATATATTTTCATTAGAGCGGTCCTTATCAGATAAAAACCCACTAGGGCATTTATAAAAAACGGAATGTCAATGACCTTAAACCATAGCAATATCAATAACAAAGTCTGCCCTATCCTACAGAAGATTTCTTTTAGAAAATTACCAAATACGGATTTCATCCCAACCCTTGCCCAAGCGTAAAATACTTCGAAGTATGCCATGGCCATACCTATAATAAAAATATGCCAAACGTAATTCCTAACAACTTGGTTTTCCTTGGATAAAAGATTTCCAATAGTCTCATTGGCGAAATAGCTCAGCAAGGCCAACGGAACTATAAAAATAAGCGGCAAAAAAAGCATCATGGTCAAGAACCTATCCTGCTCTCCTTTCGCACTAAAACTACTATAGAACTTCACAAGACTATTAGGAACACCAAATGCCAAAATAGGCATTAGGACCGCGGATACGGAAAGAATAACTTGAACAAGTCCATAATTATCCGCTTGCATGAAATTGGTATAAAGAAACAAGGTGTTAATGGCACCTATAGCAAAACCCAAGTAGGTGACTATGGTATTATTCAAGGATTGTTTAAGTACGATTCCCATTAAATATATTCTGCTAATTGCCTAGTAAGCTCCTGTCTACTATATTTTTCAATATGTTGGGACGATATGGTCAAGGATTGGCCCTTATAGGATTCAAACCAATTTAAAATTACATTTTTAAGTTCGGAATGTGCCGTGTAATCAAAGACTTTGCCCGATTTCGTTTCCGTGATCATATCAGCAACTTCCCATCCAGATGGGCCAATTCCCAAAATAGGCCTCTTGGCCCACAGATATTCAAAAAACTTTCCAGGAATGATTCCAACAGTTTCCTGGGAATCAATTTCTACCAAAAGTAATATTTGGGATTTTAACTGATATTCCACGGCTTGATCATGAGGTAGATACCCTATGACATTTACATGTTTTTCAAGTCCATATTCTTTTATCGAATTAAGAATATTTTCTCCAACAACCCCAACAAAATTTAATTCCAAAGACGATTTAAAATCAGGATTATCACGCACCAATTCACGTAGTACCTTCCACAAATTAATCGGGTTTCTATCCGTCAGCATGGAGCCTATATGGGAAATGGTGAACTTTTTATCCAATGAAGCTGATGTACTTTCAGGTAAATCATATCCATTGGTTATGACTTTGATCGGCTTGGAAGTAATTTGTTCAAACTCGTGTTTAGTGGTCTTACTCGTAACTACAATCTTATCGGCCGTGTTCAAAACCTTCCGTTCTAGTTGCTTATGTTGTCTTTGTGAAACAGAGGACAACTTAAGTTTTTTATGATATCCTATGGAGGTCCATGGATCTCTGAAATCCGCTACCCACTGAACATTATGCACTTGCTTTAACTTGAGTCCGATTAAATGCAAACTATGTGGGGGTCCGGTAGTAATGACGGTATCAATACCTTCATCCCTCAAAATATTGCCTAAAAAACGGACCGATGGTTTTACCCAAAACTTACGGGCATCAGGAATAAAGAGGTTTCCCCTAACCCAAAGCATGAGTCGCTCTAACAGTGACTGATTTTTTGGAGTGATAACTCCGGCACTTATTCTTTTTGTCTTTTTCCCTGATAAAAAACTGGCAAGTCCGTAAGGTTCAAAAATAGGTTTTTTATAACATTTAATATCCTTGGGAACCTCATCCATCAATGAATCATCGGTTAAAGGATAATGTGGATTCTCGGGAACATAAACAATAGGGTTTACATCAAAGTCAGGCAGATACTTTACAAATTTTAGCCACCGTTGTACTCCGGGACCACCAGCAGGCGGCCAGTAATACGTGATGACCAGAACTTTTTTCATTAGGATGCTTCCTCCTTTCTTCGTTTCCAAAAAGAGTATCCTATACCTCCAACTAACACAAAACCTAGGAGGATAGTACTTGCCAAGGTAATCTTGCTGCCCTTTGCAACTACTTGAGGCTCAAATTTAAATTCTATGGAATGTTCCCCTTCTGGAACTTTCAAGGCTCTCAGAACATAGTCCACTTTAAAATGGTTGGTGAGATTGCCATCGATATAGGCGTTCCAACCATTGGGATAGTACATTTCGCTGAATACAGCAATCCCTTCATTAGGATTATTGGACCTATATGTAAGGTGGTTGGGCTCATAGTCCGTTAGAACGATACTTGCCGTAGAGTCTACCTGATAATCCAACCTGTTGATATTTTTGACTTTTTCCGAATTAAAAACTGCTGTGGTCTTGGTATTCAGGCTATCCAATGCCATTATTTCCTCATCTGCCGAGTTCACACTTTTTAATTGTGAAACAAACCAAGCATTACCATTAGCATTTGGATTTTTGATGGGAAAGATGTTTCCTTCTTGATCTTGCCTAATGACATATTTTATATTGAGCATATTGAATACGGAAAGATTGCCCTTATAAATATGGAACTCAAAAAGATCTTGCATGCCTGCTGGTTTCGCAGCATGGTATCCTGTGATGCTATTATGAAAGTATGCCGTCTTGGCCGAGTCAAAACCATCAGTTTGGTCAAAGACCCTAAAAACACCGTCATCTTCCAAAATTTCCTTGTCCGCAGCCGTAGCCTGAAAAGGCTCCAACATGGTTCTTTTGGAAACGAAGTTATTCTCATTGACGTATCTTAGGTTAACACCTACCAAATCAAAAACCACAAGTAGGCCAATGCCCAAAACAACCAAATTTTGCTTGAGTTTTCCCTTAAGGTAAAACCAGAGTAACCCTAAAGTGATCAAAACATAGATTAATGACCGAAGAAGGTCACTGGTGTAAACCGCCTTACGATCGAGTTTTAACATCTCCGGTAACTCCTCAAGTCCGGTCATGCGCAACCTGTTATCCGAAGGACCAACAAAATCGAACATTCCTTTTACCAAAAACAGAGCAATTCCCAAGCCGAGCACTACACCTCCAGCATACTTTAAGGATTTCAATTTATCCTCTTGGCTTACTTTATCAGAAAAAACCTTTTTTAAGGCCAATATGGCCAGAATAGGAGCACAGAGCTCCAAAACTATCTGTATAGAAGATACCGCCCTGAATTTATCGTACAACGGAAAATAATCGATCATAAAATTAGTGGGGCCACTGAAATTCTTTCCCCAAGACAAAATGAGTGATAGCAACACCCCAAAGAGTAACCACCATTTGTGTTTGCCCTTCACCAAAAAAAGACCAAGTATAAATAGGAAAAATATAATAGCGCCAACATAGGCAGGGCCCGAAGTTCCTGGCTGCTGCCCCCAATATAAAGGAAGTCCACTTACAAAATCCAAGGCACTGGACCTTGGCAATCCCTTATCAATTAGGTATTTAAATGATTTTGAATCCTCTCCTAAATCCTCTTGGCTAGCCCCACCAAAAAGTCTTGGAACAAAAAGGTTTAAGGACTCGGCAATGCCATAGCTCCACTGTGTAATGTACTCCTTGCTAAGACCTCCAGTATTGTCCTTGGGTGAACCATCTGGATTTATGGTCAAATCACTTTTTCCACGGGTGCTCCAATCAGCATATTCCTTTGTGGCCATGAGGCTCGTGGCATTGGATGCAATACCCAACCCAACGGCGGCTATCAATATACCTATGGAAATAAAAAAATGTTTTAGTTCTTTCCTTTTAAGGGCATCTACCAAATAAGCTACTCCCAGAATCAACACCAATAACATAAAGTAATAGGTCATTTGATAGTGGTTGGCTACAATCTCCAGGGCCATCGCCAAAGCAGTTACCAAAAATCCCCAGAGATACTTTCTTCTAAAAACCAGAACGATACCCGCTAAAAGAATGGGCAAATAACCTAATGCGTGTGCCTTGGCATTATGCCCCGCTCCAATGATAATAATCAAGTAGGTTGAAAAGCCAAAGGCCAGTGCCCCAACGACGGCCAATTTAAAATCTACCTTTAGACAACAAAGTAAAATATAGAAACCAATAAAATACAGAAACAGATAATCCGCAGGACGCGGCAAGAATCTAATAATTCTATCTAATTGTTTTATGTAATTATTGGGATAATTCGCTCCAAGTTGGTAGGTGGGCATGCCACCAAATGCACTATTGGTCCAATAGGGTTCAGTTTCCGTTTTTTTACGGAAATCATTTTGTTCCCTGGCCATCCCGGTGTACTGGGCAATATCATTCTGAAAAATAACCTTCCCTTGAAGTACGGGGTGGAAGTACGCTAGTGCTACTATTATAAAAAAAACGGTTACAAAAAAATGGGTGAAAAAGAATTTTAGACCTTTCTTCATATTCCGGTGGTTGGTTAGACAAAGATAACTAGTCTATTTCTTCAAAGTCTATATATTCCCCAACTTTTTCAGATTTGTCCTTCTTAGCTGTAGACTTCTTATTGATTATAACATCGCCTACTTGCTCTTCTTGCTGATCAGATCCCTGATTAAAACCCTCAAAGGTCTTCCTAAAGTGAGACTCCGTTTTCTTGGCTGCGTAATTCAAAATTCTAGGCGCGAACATTTTTGCTAAAATCTTTAGCAAATAATACACCAAAAGAATTACCAATATTGCCTTTAAAAATGCCATTTATTTGAATTGTGATATATCAAAAATACAATTATCACGTTGTATTACTAGATTTCAAGTATTAAAATAATTATAAAGTCGTTTCCATGGGCAAGCCCTTTATTTCCAAAAGAACTCTATTTGAACTAGTGGTCCTTCTTGTATTACCACTGTATGTATCCGCTCAATACACGGATGTTATCAATTCCAATAGACCTGGACTTTCCGTAAGTGCCTATGCCGTGGGAAAAAATGTAGTTCAGGTGGAAATGGGCCTATTTTATGAGCAGAGCGACCATAGTTTGCTCAATACCCAATCAGATCTTTGGGGAACCAACTTTTCCTTGCGCTACGGTCTTCTGTTCGAACAACTGGAATTGAATTATGAAGGTACGTTTCAAGATCAGGACATTATATATCAAAATTTCGACCTAAAAGCAAAGAGAAGGGATTTTTCCAGAAATAGATTGGGTCTTAAATTTTTAATATATGATCCTTTTAAGAATCCAGAGCGAAATAAACCGAATCTTTATAGCTGGAGGGCCAATCATAAATTTCAATTTAAAAACCTGCTCCCCGCGGTATCTTTGTATGCCGGCGCCAATTTTGTATTGGGGGACAATCCATATTATCCTTACGAGCCAACGGTTTCACCAAGGGCTATGATAGCTACTCAAAGCAGATTGACCCCTAGAATGGTCATGATCACCAATACGGCCTACGATAGAATTGGTACTGACGACCCGGAGTTCAGTTATTTAATATCCTTTTCCCATGCCTTTAGAAACCCAAAGTGGAGTGCGTTTATGGAACATCAGGGAATACAGAGCGATAGATATGCCGATTTATTATTGAGGGGTGGCGTAGCTTACCTTATCAACGAAAGCATCCAAGTTGACCTTGGACTTGGCGCAAGCTTCAAAAATACGCCTTCCCGAGTATTTGTAAGTGCCGGGGGATCTTATCGGTTCGATTTTCATAAGGACAAGCTAATTCCAATAGACGACCAGAACCCTATAGGTTCCGGGGGACCTATCAAGAAAAACTCCATGAAAAAGGAAAAACGGAAAAATAAAAAGTCCAAAGGAAATGGAGCTGAAGATATTGATTTAGGCCCTTCAAAAAAACAATTGAGGAAACTCAAAAAGGCTCAAAAGAAAAAAAACCAAGACGATAACGAAATCGACTTCTAATTAACCTAAAAAGACACATTTATTTTAACCTGTACTAATTTTTAGGTATTGATTAATATTCCTAATATTGATGACTCTAAGAACCATCAATGATTACACTAAAAGAGGTTTCCGACAAGGAAGGTTTAAAAAAGTTCGTAACCTTTCCTTTCTCCCTTTATAAAGATTCCAAGTATTGGGTTCCGCCCATCATCAATGATGAGCTGGCCACTTTTGACAAGGATGAAAATCCAGTTTTTAAAGATGCTGAGGCCCAGTTTTTTCTAGCCTATGATGGTAACAAAATTGTAGGTAGAATTGCCGCGATAATCAACCGATTGGAGATAGACAGACAACACCTTAAAAAAATGCGTTTTGGTTGGTTCGATTTTATCGATGACCAAAATGTGTCAAAACTATTGCTGGATAAAGTTGCCGAAATTGGTTTGCAGAACAATCTGGAATATATGGAAGGACCCGTAGGTTTTTCCAATCTGGATAAAGTGGGGGTACTTGTAGAAGGTTTTGACCATATTGGATCCATGGTAACTTGGTACAACTATCCATACTACGAAAGTCATTATAAAAACCTAGGGTTTGTAAAGGAAAAGGAGTATATGGAAAACAAATTTCCGGTAAGCAATGCCGATCCCGCCCTTTTTACAAAACTCAATGACTTGGTAAAACGACGGTATGGTTTAACGGAAATGAACTTTAAACATAGTAAGGAAGTCATGCCGTTCGTGGATGAGATGTTCGATCTTTTCAACGAAACCTATTCCAAACTTTCTTCTTTTGTTCCAATTACTGAAATACAAAAAGCCTATTTCAAGAAGAAATATATCAGTTTTATAAATCCGGAGTATATAAAGTTCATCAAGGATAAAAATGATAAAATTATTGCCTTTTCCATTGTTATGCCCTCCTATTCCAGGGCCTTACAAAAGGCAAAGGGAAAACTACTGCCTTTTGGTTTGTTTCATCTATTACATGCACGAAAAAACAGTAAGGATGCCATCTTTTATTTAATTGGAATTCATCCCGAGTACCAAAACAAAGGAGTTACAGCGATTATATTTAACGAATATTACAAAACATTTAAGGCAAAAGGAATAACCATGTGCTATAGAACTCCAGAATTGGAGGAAAATATCGCCATAAAACAAATGTGGAAACATTTTGACCCTGTCATTTTTAAAAGGCGGAGAACCTTTAGAAAAAACCTATAAAAAAGGCCCAAACTTTAAAAAAAGTATGGGCCTTTTCCATTAGTTTATTTTAGGTATCATCATTCACCCATTGCGGCTGCTACGGCTGCTGAAAGTCTCTTGTAGGTGCCATTTTTCAATCGATCCCTAATGGCCGAAAAAGCATCCAAGGTTTCAGTGATATCCTCCATAGTGTGCGTTGCCGTTGGAATCAATCTTAGTAGTATTAAACCCTTTGGAATAACCGGATATACTACAATAGAACAGAAAATTCCATAATTCTCCCTTAAATCCTTAACCAAGGCCATTGCCTCAGGAATACTACCATTAAGATATACCGGAGTAACACAGCTTGTGGTAGTACCAATATCAAAACCTCTTTCCTTAAGGCCGTTCTGTAGCGCATTTACATTATCCCAAAGTTTTGCCTTAAGCTCTGGCATGGTACGCAACATATCCAAACGTTTCAAAGCTCCCTTAACATAGACCATCGGGAGGGATTTTGCGAACATTTGGGATCTTAAATTATATTTCAAATAGTCAATAATTTCCTTATCCGCCGCAACAAAAGCCCCTATCCCGGCCATTGATTTTGCAAAGGTAGCCAAGTACACATCTATATCATCTTGAACACCCTGCTCCTCGCCAGCACCGGCACCGGTCTTTCCAAGGGTTCCAAAACCATGTGCATCGTCCACTAAAAACCTGAAGTTATATTTTTTCTTTAAGCCAACAATCTCCTTTAGAATACCTTGCTCTCCTCGCATTCCAAAAACACCTTCGGATATAACCAGAATACCACCTCCAGTTTGCTCCGCAAGTTTTGTGGCACGTTCCAAGTTTTTCTCAAGGCTTTCTACATTATTGTGCGTAAAAGTGAACCTTTTACCCATGTGCAACCTTACACCATCAATTATACAGGCATGGCAATCCACATCATATACTATAATATCGTCTTTGGTGACCAAGGCATCGATAACCGACATAAAACCTTGATATCCAAAATTTAATAGGTAAGACGACTCTTTTTGAGCAAATTCGGCCAACTCCCTTTCCAATTGTTCGTGGTAATCGGTATGACCACTCATCATCCTGGCTCCCATAGGATAGGCAGCACCATGCTCTGCAGCAGCCTCACCATCAACTTTTTTAATTTCAGGCAAATTGGCTAGACCCAAGTAATCGTTTATACTCCAAGTAATTACATCCTTTCCCTGAAACTTCATCCTATTGGAAATAGGACCTTCCAATTTTGGGAATACAAAATATCCTTCCGCCTGTGACGCCCATTTTCCTAAAGGACCCTTGTTTTCTATGATTCTTTCAAATAAGTCTCTCATTGCCTAGTTTTGGTTCTGCCTGCAAAAGTAAAAATTTTTGTACAGCATTCATAAATAATTTGAGGACATAAAAAAACGGGCAATTGGCCCGTTTTTAATAAGTCGTTTAAATATCCTCTATTTTATATATTGGATTTCTTGCTTTTCCTCAATCGGATTTGCTTCAAAAAATCCTTGATCTTCCATCCATTGATTACTGTAAATCTTACTCATATATCGTGAACCATGATCAGGGAAGATTACTACAACCTTGCTATTTTCGTCAAATGTCTTTAGTTCGTCCAATTGTTTCACCGCTTGCATGGCAGCACCGCTGGTATAGCCTACGAACATTCCTTCCGTTCTGGAAATTTCCCTAGCCGTATGAGCGCTTTCTGCATCGGAAACCTTTATAAATTCGTCAATAACATCAAAATCGGTTGCCGTAGGAATTAAATTTTTTCCCAATCCTTCAATTCTGTAAGGATAAATTTCATTGGTATCCAATGTACCCGTTTCATGATATTTTTTTAGAACGGAACCGAAAGCATCCACTCCAATGATCTTAATATTCGGATTTTGCTCCTTTAGATAACGTGCAGTCCCAGAAATTGTACCTCCAGTTCCGCTACAGGCCACCAAGTGAGTTATTTGCCCGCCAGTCTGCTCCCATATTTCGGGGCCAGTTGATTTGTAATGGGCATCCATATTCAATTCATTAAAGTATTGATTAATATAGATGGAATTCTTTGTTTCGTCATGTAAGCGCTTGGCCACTTGATAATAGGACCTTGGGTCATCTGCACTAACGTGGGCAGGGCAAACATATACCTCTGCACCCATGGAGCGAAGCATATCTATCTTATCCGCCGAAGATTTTGAACTAACTGCCAAAATACACTTGTACCCCTTAATGATACTAACCATGGCAATGCTAAATCCGGTATTACCGGAAGTAGTCTCAATAATGGTGCTTCCTTCCTTTAAGAGACCTTTTCTTTCGGCCTCCTCTATGATGTGAATTGCAATACGGTCTTTGGATGAGTGTCCTGGATTAAACGCCTCGACTTTGGCATAAAAGTCTCCTGTTAAGTTTTCGGTAATTCGATTAAGTTTTACCAGCGGTGTTTTCCCAATTAATTCTAAGATATTGTTATTAGCCTTTATCTTATTTTCCATAAGGGGGATATGTTTTATTTATTTTTAGCAAATCCAAGATTTGTTAAAATTTGCTACAAAACTACTATTTTTTTTCTACAGTACTATTTTTCCTTCCAAATCTAACAAAAAAGCATATTCCTTGGCGGCCTCCCTCAAGGCCTCAAACCTACCGGAAGCACCGCCATGCCCAGCTTCCATATTAATATCAAAAAATAAAAAGGTGTCATTTTTTTTCAGTTCCCTTAGCTTGGACACCCATTTGGCCGGCTCAAAATATTGTACTTGGGAGTCATGCAGGCCGGTGGTTACCAACAAATTAGGATAATCCTGTGTTTTTACATTATCGTAGGGAGAATAGGACTTCATGTAATTATAATACTCCAACTCATTGGGGTTTCCCCATTCGTCATATTCTCCTGTTGTGAGGGGGATGGAGTCATCGAGCATAGTGGTCACGACATCCACAAAAGGAACAGAGGCAATTACACCATTATAAAGAAGAGGTTCTAGGTTTATTATCACACCCATTAAGAGCCCTCCTGCCGATCCGCCCATGGCATAGAGATGTTTTGAACTACTAATATTTTGCTCAATCAAATATTTGGAGCAGTCGATAAAATCAGTAAACGTATTCATTTTTTTGAGAAGCTTTCCATCCTCATACCATTGTCTGCCTAAATATTCACCACCACGAATATGGGCAATGGCATAAACGAATCCCCTGTCCAACAAACTTAATCTCACCGTTGAAAAATAAGGGTCAATAGTATAACCATACGAGCCATAGGCGTACTGCAATAGCGGCGTATCATTGTTAAGCTTGGTGCTCTTATGATGGACGAGAGAAATGGGAATCTTTACCCCATCCCTTGCCGTAGCCCAAAGCCGCTTTTCTATGTAATTTTCTTTATTAAAATTTCCTCCAAGCACTTCCTGCTCCTTCATTATGGTTTCCTCTCGTGTAACCATATTAAAATCGATTACCGAGCTTGGAGTGGTCATTGAATTATAGCTATATCTTAAAATATGGGTGTCAAAATCGCGATTATTCCCCACATGAGCCGTATAGGTTTCACTCTTAAATGGAAGATAATAGGCATCAGAACCGTCCCATCTAATTATCCTGATTTGGTTGAGGCCATTTTCCCGTTCAGACAGCACATAGTATTCCTTAAAAATATCTATATCTTCCAAAAGTACATTATTCCTATGCTCAATGAACTCTTCCCAATGCCCGGAGTATGTGTTTTCTTCATTGACCCTCATCAATTTAAAATTGGTGGCCCCATCCTTATTCGTCAAAACGTAAAAGGAATCCCCAAAATGGTAAATGGAATATTCCACTCCTCTTTCCCTTGGGGAAAACATTTTAAATCCCTCATCCGGTCTTTCCAAGGATAAGATTTGAAATTCAGAGGTCAAGGTACTATGTGAGCCTATTACAATATATTTCTTGGATTTGGTCTTGTAGACAAAGGTGCTAAACGTATCATCCTTTTCATGGAAAACCATTTCGTCATCATATACAGGAGTTCCTAGTATGTGTTTATAAATTTTGTCCGAGCGTAAGGTTACTGGGTCCTTTTTGGTATAATAGAACGTTCTATTATCGTTGGTCCAAACTCCGCCGCCCGTGGTATTCAAAATTGTATCGGCATATATTTCACCAGTTTCCAAATTCTTTACCTGAAGTGTATATTCTCTTCTGGAAACGGTATCCACACCAAAAATGGCCAAGGTATTGTCCGGGCTTACCGCAATTCCCCCAATGTTGAAATAGTCATGCCCTTCTGCCATTTCATTGCCATCGAACATGATTTCTTCCGGAGATTCCATGTTTTCCTTAAAACGGGTATAAACCGGATATTCCTTTCCGGTTTCATATTTGGTTTTATACCAATATCCATTGTGCTTATAGGGAACGGAAGAGTCATCCTCCTTTATCCTTGACTTCATCTCTTTAAACAATTCTTCCTGAAAAGTTTTGGTATGTGCCGTCATCTCATTGTAATAGTCGTTCTCACTATTCAAGTATGCAATAACCTCAGGATTATCCCTATCATTGAGCCAATAATAATTGTCGATTCTAGTATCATTATGGACAATTAGTTCTTTAAGAACTTTTTTCGCTACGGGCGCTTTCTTTTTTATCATGTGATGCACTTTTCATTTTGAAAGGTAGCTGCAAAAATAGAACTTATTATCAGGAGCGCCTTGGTATGTGTCCCCAGAATTAATTACCGAAAGTGTTTAAATGTTTTACTATTTTTACGGGGTATACTAAAATCAATTATTGACTATGTTCGGAGATATGATGGGAATGATGGGCAAATTAAAGGAAACCCAGCGAAAGGTGGAAGAGACCAAGAAAAGAATGGATACGGTACTCATAGACGAAAAATCTTCAGATGGTTCGGTTTCCGTAATCATTACCGCCAATAGGGAAATCAAAAAAATAGAGATTGCAGAGGAATTGCTTCAGGACAAGGAACAATTGGAAGATTATCTTATTTTGACCCTAAACAAGGCCATCAAAAGGGCCACTAGCGTCAATGAAACCGAGTTGGCGGCAGTTGCCAAAGAAGGAATGCCTAATATTCCCGGTATGGATTCCCTATTTAAATAATCATCAAGCCTTTATAAATTGCATTAGGGCAAATTTCTTATCTTTAAAAGAAAGAAATTTTATGATAGAGGTTAAAAAGAAGGGCGATAGCGATTTTCAATTTGTTGTGAAGTCCCCATCCGGAAGAGTACTTTTGGAAAGTATTCCTTTTACCGACAATTCATCCTTGGAAGCGACCCTTAAAGACCTTAAAACCGAAAGTATACTTACCAAACGTTTTGAACGCAAGACCAATTTCGATGGTAAATTCCTTTTCAACCTAAAAAATGATCAAGGTGTTATAGTGGGAAGCAGCGGACTATACAATTCCGAACCCGGTATGGAAAACGGAATCAAAAACCTGAAGGAAATCTTGGCCAAATAACACTTCTATTATTGATTTTAGAGTCGTTTTAAGGTTTCCAAAAAGTAATTATGCATAGCGTCCGTATAATCCATATGGGTCACCATTCGAAGTTTACCTTGACCCATGCTGATAATATGAATGTCCTTTTCAGCGAGTCTGGAATTAAAATCCCTACTGGACATATGGTTCTCATCGATTTCAAAAATGACAATATTGGTCTCTATGGGCTCCACTTTTTTTATAAAATTTAAAGAGGCCAGTTCTTTTCCAATTTCAGCGGCTTTTCGGTGGTCTTCCGCCAATCGATCAATATGATGGTCCAATGCATAAATACCCGCAGCCGCCAAAAATCCGGATTGACGCATACCCCCTCCAAAAATTTTCCGAATCCGAAGTGCATCATTAATATTTTCCTTGCTTCCCAAAAGCACAGATCCCACGGGACATCCCAGGCCCTTGCTCAAACAAACGCTAATGGTTTCAAAAAGAGCCCCGTATTGTTTCGGGTCCTCTTTTTTGGCCACTAATGCGTTCCATAACCGGGCTCCGTCCAAATGATAATGAAGACCGTGTTTTTCGCAAACTGCCTTTATTTTTTTCAGTTCCCCAATATCCCAACAGGCTCCACCACCTTTGTTGGTGGTATTTTCAATGCATACCAGTGAGGTTAGGGGGCTATGATAAAAGTCGGGAGGGTTTATCGCCTCTTCCACTTGCTTTGCCGTAACCATACCTCTATGACCATCCAATAGGCGACAGGAAACGCCGCTGTTAAAGCTTACCCCTCCGCCTTCGTAATTAAAGATATGGGCGTATTTATCGCATATTAACTGTTCACCTGGCTGTGTATGTAGTTTGATTGCCGTTTGGTTGGTCATGGTGCCGCTTGGAAAAAAAAGCGCCGCTTCCTTACCGAACATCTTAGCCACTTTTTCTTCCAAAGCATTTACGGATGGGTCGTTTTTAAAAACGTCATCGCCCACCTCTGCCGTCATCATCGCATTGAGCATTCCTGCAGTCGGCTTGGTGACCGTATCGCTTATCAGGTTTATTTTCATACTTGTCTTTGAACTCATTAATGAAAACAGTCCATTCCAATAGGTGAACCGTCAGGTAGTTTTGGAGAAGGAACTACTTTAAAAGTTTCAGGATGCTCATAAAATTCATCGATTCTACGATTTATTTCCGCCTTTATCGCTTCATTGCCCATTCCCATTCCATTCAATTTTTTAAGCTGCATATTGGCCAATGCATTCACCTGTGGATGCACTTCATCGCTCGCTGCTAAATTCATCAGGTGGAAAAGCACCCTAAAATTAATGTTCTGTTGTGCTTCGTTTATATAGGCATCCTTATGGTTCTTCCCAAAGGTGTTTGCTACCACATCCTCCAAGACCTCTTCCAATCCTAAATTATTTGGATCCAATGCCTTTTGTTGGATCAACCTTGAAGCCCTTTCCGGATGTAACAATAAGCCTAGGGTCATATCGGCTGCCGTTTCTGGAGCGGAGAGCGCATCAAAAGAAACGCCGGTCTTACCATTAAAGGATTCCCTTGTTCGCCCAAAACCTATGGCCCTAGGTGGGAACAATGTTAACTTGTCCTTGGGGATAGTTATCTCCTCTGCATCCAATGTTCTTAATATCACCTTTAAAGTGTTTTCTTGGGTTTTCTTATCAATCGGGGCAACGGTCAGTTGTCCGTCTCCTTTAACCGTATAATTATAGTCCAAACCACCGATAATCTTGGTGGCAGCTTCAGTTTGGTACCTATGGAAAAAGTAGAGTGGAACAAATACATCCTCCAAAATGGAGTTTGCTTCGTTAGTGCGAATGTTATCTATGGAGAAGTTTTTTATGGCTGTCTCCCTTACCTTTAGCATATCCAACAGTTCCTCGCTTATAGCATTACCATTGTCCCATAAATGTCCATAGTGATGGGCCCCACCTTGCGGTCTTGCGTCCTGATCGGATATATAGCGCAAACCTTCCGAGGTCGCCTTCTCCAATATTTCATTCAAAGCATCCCTTTCATTGGTGCCATCGGGAAAATCACTATACGCATAGGCCACGATTACCTTGTCCCACTCCCCTATTCCGGTGTCATAGGCATCGGAAAAATCGATTTCACCATTTTTAACCGAAAATTGTGGATGCGGATAGTCCATTACGGAAGCCCTATCATTGGTACTGGCCGCAAAGTTGTGGGAAAATCCCAAGGTATGGCCAATTTCATGGGCGGACAACTGACGGATTCTGGCCAGGGCCAAATCCAACATGGGCTGATAATTGTCGTCCCTATCAGCGAAAGGTTTGTTCATGAGCGCCTGAGCAATCAAGAAATCCTGGCGGATCCGTAAACTTCCCAAACTCACATGACCTTTAATAATTTCTCCCGTTCTTGGGTCGGCCACGCTAGAACCATAGCTCCATCCCCTTGTAGATCTATGTACCCATTGTATTACATTATAACGTACATCCAAAGGGTCGGCATCGTCAGGTAGCATTTTAACCTGAAAGGCATTTTTATAACCACTGGCCTCAAAGGCCTGGTTCCACCATCTACCACCATCCAATAGAGCACTTCTAATAGGTTCTGGCGTACCATTATCCAAATAATAAATTATAGGTTCTACGGCTTCACTAACTTCAGCTTCGGGGTTTTTCTTTTCCAATCGATGGCGTGGTATAAATCTTTTTACCAAAGACTCTTCCACTGGGGTTGCCAAATCATAATAGGAAAATGGATATGCCCCGGAACGTGGATCAAATTCACGTTTTTCAAATCCGTCATCTGGAAGTTCCACAAAGGAATGATGTTGCGCCACGGTGACCAATCCTGGATTTGGGGTAACACTCCTTATATAAGCGCCTTTAGGCGAACCCTTGAACGTTAAGGTTACATCAAATTCAATGTTCTTGGGAAAAGCTTTGGTCCGATCCATGGCCATGGCACTTTTATCCTTGTCCAAGCTGTAATTTCCCTGATCCATTCTTTGCAGCCTTTCTACAACCCCATGTGTGTCCTGCATCAGAAATCCGGTAATATCTATGAAATAGGTTCCGTTCTTCTCTTCCTCTATCGGAAATCCATATAAAATAGACTTTGCAAAAGCCTGTTCCACTGATTTTTTCTCCAGTTCATTTTCGGTAAGGGCCCTAAACTTTAAATTAGGTTGCACCAACATCAACTTGTTACCGGCTTTTCTGAAAAAAACAACCTGCTCATTTCCAAGCTGTCCCCTATCCAAACCAATATCGTTGCTACCTATGCCACTGCTCAATGAGGAGACATACAGAAACTCCTTTTCCAACTGAGGGACCTCCAAATAGATTTTATCCGTTTTGGAATCGTAATAAAAATCGAATAGTCCTTCAAACTTTTTGTAGTCCTTTTTCTTCTCGGAAAACTGCCCATAAACTTGGGTTAGACAAAATGTGGCCAGTAATAGCCAAAACAGGGATGTATTTTTCATTTTCTAGAATTAGTTTGGAGTTAAAAATATGTAATTTACGATTAATTAATAATGTGTTTACCCATTAAATCGAGAAACACATTTTAACTAAAAAAATCGCTTCTTTTTTAAGGAAAACCTAATTAAACCCGCCCATTAATATTGAAATAATAGTGAAATTCTCTTTAAAAATCTCTACCTTTTAGAAAAACAAATCCGCATGTCTAACATTGAGAATCAAATTTTTTCATCTTACCAGCGAAACCCTGATTTATATGATGAAATTTATGATGGAGAAGGAAATATAAAGGATATATATCAAAAGCTTTTTGATATATATGGAGGGCATTCCATTCAAGATTACATCAATTTAAACTCGAAGGCAAAGGCGTCCTTTTTTAACCAAGGAATCACTTTTCAGGTCTATGGGGAAGACAATGTTCAAGAAAAGATTTTTCCTTTTGACCTTTTTCCAAGAATTATAGACACAGAGGAATGGGAAATTATAGAACAAGGCTCTATTCAAAGGGCCAAGGCCCTTAACTTATTCCTTTGGGATATTTATCATGACAAAAAAATACTTAAGGATAAAATCGTTCCGCTAGAACTAATCACTTCATCTGCAAATTACTTGGATCAGATGAACGGGGTTAATCCTCCGGGCGGGATATACAACCATATTTCTGGGACCGATATCATAAAGCACAAAGACGGAAAATATTATGTTTTGGAAGATAACATAAGGTGTCCATCCGGGGTAAGTTATGTTATTTGCAATAGGACAGCATTAAAACGTGCCCTATTCGGTGTCTTTAACCACTACCAAACCCATACCGTTACCGACTATGCCGAAAATCTTTTGGAACAACTGGAATCGGTAAAACCAAAAGGAGTAGATATTCCCAATTGTGTGGTAATTACCCCGGGCATGTACAATTCCGCTTTTTATGAACATTCCTATTTGGCCAAAACTATGGGTGTTGAATTGGTGGAAGGCAGGGATTTGTTCGTTGAGAACGACTTTGTATATATGAAAACGATTAAAGGACCGCAAAAGGTAGATGTTATTTACCGCAGAATCGATGATGCCTTTTTAGACCCTCTGGAATTTAGACCCGATTCTGCATTGGGCGTTCCCGGTCTATTTTCAGCCTATAAAAAGGGGAATGTCACCTTGGCGAATGCTCCGGGAACGGGAGTAGCCGATGACAAAGCCGTATATACCTATATGCCGGAAATCATAAAATATTATTTGGACGAAGAACCCATTTTAAACAATGTACATACCTATCATTGCAGTAGACCGGACGAATTGGAGTATGTTCTGGCAAACATTCCAGAATTGGTGATAAAACCTGTGGACGAAGCCGGTGGATACGGAATTTCAATAGGTAATAGACTATCAGAGAAAGAAATTGAAGAGGTAAGAAAACAGGTCAAGGAAAATCCCAGGAAATATGTAGCCCAACCCATAATGTCCCTTTCCGTGCACCCCACCTATATAGACGATAGTGAATCCTTTGAGCAGCGCCATGTAGATTTGCGTACGTTCACCATCTTAGGAAAGGACAAGGAATTTGTTCTTAAAGGCGGGCTTACTAGGGTAGCCCTCAAAAAAGGAAATTTAATAGTAAATTCCTCCCAAGGAGGTGGCTCTAAAGATACTTGGGTCTTAAAAAAACAATAAATACATGCTAGCAAGAGTAGCCAATAATCTTTTTTGGATGGGGCGTTATATTGAACGTTCAGAACACATTGCGCGTTATATGAACGTCAACTATTTTTCATCTTTGGATGCGCCAAATCAAATTTCACAGGATAGGCAATTTGTCTTAAGGTCCATGCTGTTTATGGTTGGCGAACCGGAAAAAGATGCAAACAAGGTACTGATCGAAGAAGATGTTTTATATAAGATTGGATTGGACCCTAATTTTTCTTCATCCATACTAAACAATGTAAAATACGCCAGGGAAAATGCGAATAGTGCGCGTGACCTTATCTCCACGGAACTCTATGAGTCCATCAATAAATTTTATCATTTTGTACTCAACTACCCAAGGGAAATCTTCGTAAAAAGTGGGCTACACGATTTCACCACTAATGTTACTGAAATGAGCGCGATACTAAGGGGAAAGATACGTGGTACGCTACTTCATGATTCCGTTTACGCCATAATTATGATGGGGGTAAATATAGAAAGAGCCACCCAAATTACCCGAATCATCAATTCCAAATATAATGATGCCCTTTTGGCCCAGGGAAGCTATGAAGATGCATTTACAAAAAGTTTTGAATGGACCACACTTCTAAAATGCGCCGAGTCGTATGACATGATGAGAAGGTACTACAAGAAGACGCCTACCAGTATTTCAACCTTGGAATTTTTGATTCTCAACCCCAATTGTCCAAGATCGGTCATGAATTCCTTGAACCAATTTTACAAACATGTAAAAATCTTAAATCCGGAGAGAAGATATAATAAGGAATCCACAGCATTTCTTATAGGTAGGGTCCGTGCCGAATATGAGTACAAGTATATTGAAGAAATTGAAAAGGACATTAAATCCTTTATCGGGAAAATACTCAAGAGCCTAGATGAAATCAGTAATAAAGTAGACGAGGAGTTTTTTAACTATTAATGTTGCCAAATAGTATATTTTTGCTCCTGAGATGTTGAAAGAATATACGGTAACCTACAGGTCGGATAATGTTTATGAGAATTGGGTGCATGATGCCTATTGGCAATTTTTAATACTTCCGTTGGAGAACACTACCCAAGAATTGTTGGATACCGACTTTTCAAATTCCATACATGCCATCAATCAATTTTCCATAAATGGATTTGGCTTTAACACTATAAAGGTTCATCCGAAAAAAAGGTTTAAACAAATATCATTTGAAGCCATATTTAAGGTTTTAAAATCGGAAAATAAGGAGATTAAGAATGTATCGGAATCCGAAAACAAAAAGTCCCTTGAGGAAATCAATACTCTAGAGTTTAAAATAAACTTCGAAAGGTTTTTGAAATCTACCCGTTTGACCCTTTTACCAAAATTGGAAACTCCGCTATTTCAGTTTAATACCAATGCTTCGCTATTTGAAAATCTTAAACTTTTAAACAATTGGGTCCATGTCTTTTTAAAATATAGTCCGGGAGTTACTGACATTACTACGACCCTTGATAAAGTATTGTTGCAAAAGTCTGGCGTTTGTCAGGACTTTGCACATCTATTTTGCGCGGTATGTAGAAAAAATGGTATACCCTCAAGATATGTTTCAGGCTATCTTAACCATGAGAGTGGCTACTTGGGAGACTCCCAAATGCATGCCTGGACGGAGGCCTATCTACCGCACTACGGTTGGCTGGGCTTTGACCCTACCAACAATGTTCTGACAAACAGCAATCATATAAAAGTGAGCCACGGTAAGGATTTTAATGATTGTTCCCCATTAAAAGGTGTTGTCTATTCTCAAGGAACCCATAAAACAAGCCACTCCGTTGTAGTAAAGAGCCAACAACAGCAAATACAACAATAATCCAGATAGACTAACTCCAATTTGGAAAAAAAGAATATTACTTTTACCAAAAATTATCACCTATGATAGTAACTACAGACCACTATAAAGGTCTTATTGATCGCCTTGGTGCGTTAAGGAGGTATCTTTGACATTGATGCCAAACTTATTGAAATAGAAAACGAACAGGAGAAAACCTTAGCTCCGGACTTTTGGGATAACCCTCAGGAGGCTCAAGCCCAGATGAAATACATTCAATCCAAGAAACAGTGGGTGGATGATTTTAACGAAGCCAAAACAATGGTGAACGACCTGGAAGTTCTTATCGAATTCCTTCAAGAGGGAGAAGTATCCGAAGAAGAAGTTGAAAGCCAGTATGAAAAGACGGTTAGCGCCCTGGAAAAAATGGAGTTCAAGAATATGCTATCCGAGGAGGGCGATGAACTCCCGGCAGTTTTACAGATTACTGCAGGAGCAGGAGGCACCGAAAGTTGTGACTGGGCCTCTATGCTCATGAGAATGTACATGATGTGGGCGGAGAAAAACAAGTACAAGGTAAAAGAACTCAATTTTCAGGAAGGAGATGTTGCGGGAATAAAAACGGTAACCTTAGAAATTGATGGAGAATATGCATTCGGGTGGTTGAAGGGTGAAAATGGCGTCCATAGATTGGTAAGAATCTCTCCGTTTGATAGCAACGCCAAAAGGCATACTTCCTTTGTCTCCGTTTATGTATATCCTTTGGTAGACGATAGTATTGAAATAGAGGTCAACCCGGCCGATATTACCATTACTACGGCAAGGTCGAGTGGTGCGGGAGGACAAAATGTAAACAAGGTCGAGACCAAAGTACAGCTAGTCCATCATCCTACCGGTATTCAAATCTCTTGTTCAGATTCCAGAAGTCAGCATGACAACAGGGCGACTGCCATGAAGATGTTGAAATCACAACTTTACGAAATAGAGTTGCGCAAAAAAATGGAAGCCCGACAGGAAATAGAGTCCTCCAAAATGAAGATAGAATGGGGTTCACAGATTAGAAACTATGTGATGCATCCCTATAAATTAGTAAAGGATGTACGAACGGCGGAGGAAACGGGTAACGTGGATGCCGTTATGGACGGTGAAATCGATGCTTTCTTAAAAGCTTATTTAATGATGATGGGGCAGAAAGAAGAAGAATAAACCACAGCAAATAAACCAAAAATGATTACTATTTATCATAATCCAAGATGCAGAAAATCGAGGGAGGGCCTTCAAATATTGGAGGATTCTGGCAAGGAGTTTGAAGTACGGAAATATCTAGAAGACGTTCCAACGGAAGAGGAACTTCGTCAAATACTTAAGTATTTAAATATTCCAGCGGAAAAACTGGTAAGAAAAAACGAGTCCATTTGGAAGGAGAAATATAAAACCCAGGAACTTTCTGAAGATGAAGTTATTCATGCAATGCTTTTGTATCCAAAACTGATTGAAAGACCGATAGTTATAAAAGACAAAAAGGCTGTTATTGGAAGACCTCCTAAAATTATTGAAAAATTATTATCCTAAGGTTATCATAAAAACCGTGGCAACCATTAACAAATAATTAACCAAAGTCATTTAAACCTAAGTTCAATATTACAATCTAACGTTATGCAAAGTACTATAAAATTGAATCGTTTTAGTGTATTTCTAATGACCCTTTTTCTTTTTGCGGGGGCCGAAGCCTTTAGCCAATACGGCTATGGATATGGCGGTTACGGATACGGAAGGGGTTATGGGTATGGAAGGCAAAGAAGTGCTATACCGCAGGCCCAGGAAACGCCAAAGGAAGAGGAGCCTAAGACGGCCGAAGAGTTGGTTGACGGTGAGATGCCTTCCATTACCGAGGCATTGCAACTCAACGAATTTGAAACCGCCATTTTAAGTTCAATACTGAAGAAATACGTTCAGGAAAGAATCGAGGCCCGGATTTTAAAACTTCCACCAGAAAAAATGCGTGAGGTTTATGAGAACATCACACTTAGGCAGGATGAAGAACTAAAGGCTAGCCTTCCCTTGGAGAAATATGAAGCTTTTGTGGAACTCCAAAAAAATGGGGTCGCCAAGACTATAAAGAAGAACAAAAAACAAAAAAAGAAACAAAAGAAAAACAAAAACTAAACCTATGAGAAAACTTTTCCCTTTACTCCTACTTTTATTTACTTTACAACCCATTTTAAGTCAAAGACCAGAAGGAGGACCAGGGAACGGTTCAGCCCCTGTAATAATTTCGGGTATCGTATTGGACCAAGAGACCAATCAACCCTTGGAATATGCCACTTTAGTTCTTCAAAGCATCGATAATCCAGATAAAGTAACTGGTGGAATAACAGATATTGATGGTAAATTCTCTGTAGAAACAAGCCCCGGAAAATATAATGCGCGGATAGAATATATCTCCTATAAAACGAAACAGATTCCCAACCAAGATTTTACACAATCTACTGACCTAGGAACCATTAAACTTGCGCTGGATGTTGCCCAACTTAATGAGGTTGACGTTGTTGGGGAACGAACCACCGTTGAAGTTAGATTGGATAAAAAAATATACAATATTGGCAAAGATCTCACCATAAGTGGAGCCACGGTAAGCGATGCCCTAAACAATGTACCATCGGTAAATGTGGATGTCGATGGGGCCATTAGCCTTAGAGGTAATGAAAATGTTAGGATACTTATAAATGGAAGGCCCTCTGCCCTGGCAGGGTTTGGCTCCACGGAGGCCCTACAACAATTACCAGCAGATGCCATTGAAAAAGTGGAAGTAATTACTAGCCCGTCTGCCAGATATGATGCCGAAGGTACCGCTGGTATTTTAAATATTATTTTAAAGCGCGAAAAAACTTTAGGGTTTAATGGGTCTATAAATCTGTATGCCGGTCATCCGACCAATGCTGGTGCAACGGTCAATGCCAATTTGAGAACGGATAAATTTAATTTCTTTACTACCATTGGCTATAGAAAAAGAACCGGACCAGGCAATGGTTTTTTTGACAATAGCTATTTTCCTAGAATCTCGACTGACCAAAATGGAAACGATTCCATAGTAGACCCAGAATTTTCAAGAATTATTGAAGACCGCAAAATTGATAGACAAAATGAAGGTTACAACATTAATATAGGTTCAGAATACTTCTTTTCTGAAACTTCTTCGGTAACAGCCACCTATTTTAGAAGAGTTTCAGACGGAACAGATATTACCAACATTTATTCTGATCGATTTAAATCGACTTTTTTCGATGAAACATTTAGACAAGAAATAGAGAATGAAGATGATACGAATTGGCAGTTTTCATTAAATTATCTAAATAAATTCAATAACGACGGGGAAGAATTAACCGCGGCATTTCAATATTCCAAAGGAGACGAATACGTTTTTTCAAATTTTGAAGATACAACACCTGAAGTCTATCCGAGAACCATAGATGCAATTGAGGATCAAAATGACATTCTTTTACAAATCGATTACGTACTACCTATCGGAGAAGATTCGCAATTCGAAATTGGTTATAGAGGTACATTTGAAGAAGAGAGAACCCCGTATGTAGTTAATGATTTTGACCCAACAATAAATGAATTTAGACTAAACAATAACTTATCCAACGAATTTACATATTATCAAGATGTTAATGCTTTTTATACCCAATATGGTAATAAACTGGGTGAAAAACTTTCTTTTTTGGCAGGTCTTCGGTTAGAAAACACTAGGTTAACGGGAATTCTAATTACGGAAAGTGACTTCCTACAGGAATTTGCCGGAGAAGTGGACTTAAATTTTAAAAAAAACTATCTTGGATTATTCCCAACGGCTAATTTGACTTTTGAAATTGCAGAACGGGAAAACATTACTTTAGGCTATAATAGGCGTATCAATAGGCCAAGAAGTTGGTTTATAAATCCAAATCCTTCCCAAACCAGTAGGACTAATGTTTTTCAAGGAAACCCAGACTTGGACCCGGCCTATTCCAATACTTTTGATGTAGGTTATTTAAAGCGATGGGATAAGCTTACACTTACTTCATCCATCTATTATCAGCATGAAACAAATTCTTTCGAAAGAATACAGGAGAGTACGGGACTTTTTACAGATGATAATATAGAGATTATTCGATCCATACCTTTCAACTTGGCGACAAACATTCGTACTGGTGCGGAAGGAAGTGTCATGTACAATCCTAACAGAAAAATGAGATTTACGGGCAGCATTAATATTTTTCAGTTTAAAACAGAAGGTAGTTTTAACGGTCAGGAATGGGGAACTACCAATACGAGTTGGTTCGCTAGGTTCAATTCGAAAATCACTCTACCAGCCAAAATAGATTGGCAGACCAATTTCTTTTATAGAGGACCTAGTGCCAATGCGCAGACTGAGACTAAATCCCTTTATGGTCTAAATTTAGCTTTCAGCAAGGATATACTAAAAGGAAATGGAACCGTTTCCCTCAATGTAAGGGATTTGTTCAATACCTTTAAAAGGCAATCCTACACAGATACGCCATTCTTCACTTCAGACAATGAATTCCAGTGGCGGGTACGCCAGATTACAGCATCTTTCATGTACCGTATCAACGAACAAAAGAAAAGAGGAAGACCTCAGAGAAATGATGACGAGGGTGAGGAAGAAGGTTTCTAAAAACATACCACCACAAATAAAAAAAGGGGAAGCAAATGCTTCCCCCTTTTTTTGGTCTATATATTTTAAGCCTGCCTAGCAGCCCTTTTCTTTTCGCGTCTTTCCTTTAAGAGTTCTCTAATGTTACCAAATAACCAATACGGAACTACAAAAGTCAACAAGAAAATCATTAACCAAAAACCAATGGTAAGTATGGTTAAAAAAGCTAAAAATCCTAAATATTGGTCAAACTCGAACATAATTTTAATTTTTACGCTTCAAAGATAGTCCGAAAAACATACATTTTGCAAATCAAAATTAAAAAAATATTTAAGCCCCTTAGAAGTTTAAAAAATAAGGCAAACCCCTAAATTTGTTAATCTAAAAATTTAACATCATGAGTTATAGAATAGAGAAAGATACTATGGGTGAGGTAAAAGTGCCCAAAGAAAAGTATTGGGGCGCACAAACGGAACGCTCTAGAAATAATTTTAAAATTGGTCCTTCGGCTTCCATGCCGCTCGATATTGTTTATGGTTTTGCTTATTTAAAAAAGTCGGCGGCCTATGCGAACTGTGAACTTGGTGTACTATCCGAATCCAAGAGGGATTTGATTGCACAGGTCTGTGATGAGATTTTATCCGGTAAACATGATGACCAATTTCCTTTGGTCATCTGGCAAACGGGCTCGGGAACCCAAAGCAATATGAATGTCAATGAAGTCATTGCCAATAGGGCACATGAAATTGCCGGCAAGGTCATTGGTGAAGGAGAAAAGACCATTCAACCGAACGACGATGTTAACAAGTCCCAATCTTCAAACGATACGTTCCCAACGGGAATGCATATCGCCGCATATAAAAAAATCGTAGAAACTACCCTTCCTGGCGTTAAACAATTAAGGGATACCCTGGATCAAAAAGCGAAGGAGTTTAAGGATGTTGTAAAAATAGGCCGTACCCATTTAATGGATGCCACTCCCCTAACCTTGGGTCAGGAATTCTCCGGATACGTCTCCCAGTTGGACCATGGACTAAAGGCTTTAAACAATACGCTGGACCATCTTAGCGAGTTGGCTTTAGGTGGAACTGCCGTAGGAACAGGCTTAAACACTCCTGAAGGATATGATGTTCTGGTGGCAAAATATATTGCTGATTTTACAGGATTACCCTTTAAGACTGCGCACAACAAGTTCGAGGCCCTGGCCGCACATGATGCCATAGTAGAAAGTCATGGGGCATTAAAACAATTGGCTGTTTCCTTGAACAAAATCGCCAATGATATTCGAATGATGGCCTCGGGACCACGTTCAGGAATTGGAGAAATCATTATTCCTGCCAACGAACCCGGTAGTTCCATTATGCCCGGAAAGGTAAATCCAACCCAATGTGAGGCCTTGACCATGGTCTGTGCCCAAGTAATGGGTAATGATGTAGCCATTTCTGTAGGGGGTACACAGGGGCATTATGAACTTAACGTATTTAAGCCTTTAATGGCGGCCAATATTTTACAATCAGCTCAATTGCTTGGTGATGCTTGTAAAAGTTTTGAAGAGCACTGTGCCGCAGGTATAGAACCTAACCGTGAGGTTATAAAACAACTATTGAACAATTCCTTGATGTTGGTAACGGCTTTGAATACCAAAATCGGGTATTATAAAGCTGCCGAAATTGCCAATACGGCCCATAAGAATGGAACAACCCTAAAAGAGGAGGCGATTAACTTGGGTTATGTAACAGCAGAGGAATATGATGAATGGGTAAAACCTGAAGATATGGTAGGAAGCCTAAAATAGGCCTTAGCACCTAAAAATAAAAAGGGCGGTCCAATAAAGACCGCCCTTTTATATTTAATGGATAGTGTTATTATTTCAAGGTGAACTTTGAAGTTCCCAACAATTTAAGTTGGTCGTCATAAACATTTACCATGTAATTTCCATCTTGAAAATCACTTGCTGGCTTATTTATGTAATCACAAACATCCAAGGCCTTGTTTTCATAGTAGAATTCGGTAGCCTTACTGTAAGTTATAGAGGCTCCTTCTTCGTTAGTTTTAGAGAAACTCTCACCCATCACATTTCCTTGAGGATCCAATACTTCCAAATAAAACTCTCTATCACCAGCTTGTGCAATTACATTATCCGCAACCGTGAAACAGATTTTGAATTTATCCGTAGCCCTTGCTCTTTGGGTAGATACCAATTTTCCACTATTTCTTTCTTTAACGGCATCAACGTTAAATTTAGAAAGATTTAAAGCGGAACCTTTTGCAACTGCATCTGCCAATTGAGTGTTCTGTACAACCAAAGAATCGTTAAAAACAGTTTGTTTTTCCAACTCCACATAGGTACTGTCACGTTGCATAGCAATCATTGTATTGGAACGGGTCAAAGAATCAACTTGTTTTAACAACTGCTCTCTTTCAGCTTTTAGAACGCCAACTTGTCTTCTATATCTTGACAATGCAGAAATGTCAGCCTTCATCGTTTTAACTGAGTCGATGTATTTTGCAATATTGTCCCTAGCCGAAACCAATTCTTCATTGGTAGCATTGCTTTCCAAAATAGCCTTGTCGTATTCCGATTTTAAGCTATTTAAATCCTCAACAACCAATTCTTTCTCTTTGGTAAGAACGGTTTCTGTCTTTTTCTTATCCTGATAAAGACTAACAGTGTAAATAATAGTACCTAAAAGCACTACACCTAGTAATGCCGCTAAGACCTTCAAACCATTGTTATTTTTTGTTTCAGTCATAATGTAATATTTAATTAATCTCGTTGATTTTCAACTAAAGTGTTTGTTTGTATCATTCTATATACGCATAGAAGTTGATTTTAGATTTTTTAATGTTAAAATATTTTAAATCATTTTTTAAAGCCTAACTTGTTTTAATAATTTTAGGAACCGCCAATCCTTATCATCATGCTGAAAATAATGGCTTTTGAAGCTAAATACAGGGAAATTTTCAGGGATTTAAATTTAGCATGGCTCCAACGTTTTTTTTATATTGAGGAGAAAGATCGTGAATTACTCGATGAATGTGAAAAGTTCATTATAAATAAGGGTGGTTATATCCTCATAGGGTTGTGGAAACAAAAGCCCGTAAGTTGTTATGCACTGCTCAATCAAGGAAATGGAAACTTCGAACTTGGGAAGATGGCCGTCGATGAAAATTTCCAAGGCTTAAAAATTGGTCAACAAATGCTTGCCCACGCCATTGATTTTGGAAAAAGGAACCATTGGAAAAAAATAGAACTGTACTCAAGTACTAAGTTGGATACCGCTCTTCACATTTACAAAAAATACGGATTTAGGGAGGTAATTCTGGAAAATAATTCGCCATATGCACGGTCCGATATAAAAATGGAATTAATACTTTAATTTAAAATCTAATCTATCATTATGAAAAAGAAAAATTTACTAATAATGCTATTTGCCACCACTACAATTTTATTCTCATGTAAAAATGGAGATAAAAAGAGTACTGAAAATGAAAACATTGAAATGGAAGCTGCAGAAAACGACACTATGGATGACCAAATGTCTTCCAATACCGTGGAGGTAATTCCCATAGAACATGCAACAGCTGTATTGCAGTGGGGAGACATCACCGTATATGTGGATCCTACTGGCGGGGCAAACGCCTTCGAAGGTCAAGATGACCCTGATTTAATTCTAATTACTGACATTCACGGAGATCACTTAAATGTGGAAACTTTACAAGAATTAAACACTAACAATATTCCCATTGTGGTTCCTAAGGCAGTTGCCGATCAAATACCCCAGGAATTCAACCCCCAACTGAAAATTTTAAACAATGGGGAAAACACGGAAATTAAAGGAATCAAAATTGAGGCTATCCCAATGTATAATTTAAGGGAAGAAACTAAAGATTTCCATGTAAAGGGAAGAGGAAATGGATACGTGCTCAAATTGGGGGACCAAAGAATTTATTTCTCCGGTGACACTGAGGACATTCCAGAAATGAGAAATCTTCAGAATATAGACAAGGCCTTTGTTTGTATGAACCTGCCGTATACCATGACCGAAGAAAGCGCTGCTTCTGCAGTACTTGATTTTAAACCTGCGCAAGTTTATCCCTATCATTACAGAGGTAGACCAGATGTAAGCGATGTGGAAAAATTTAAGGAATTGGTCAATGAAGGAAATCCAGAAATTGAAGTTGTTTTGCTAGATTGGTACCCCAATGCAGATTATTGAGTCAAAAATGTAACAATGCCAATAAAAATAAGTCTTACAAAGTGTAAAACCTTCAAGAACCAAAAAATCAAAACTTCATGAAATTAAAAACTAGCATGCTTTTTCTTTCGGTTGTTCTTCTTACCGCAATAGGCTGTGGGGACAATACGGAAAAAGAAAGTGAAGAGGTAGCCCAGTTTAAGGTACCTGTAGAATATTATACCTTGGACAATGGACTCAAGGTTATTTTGTCGCAAGACAAAACTTCGCCCACTGCAATTGTTGCCGTTTACTACAATATCGGGTTCAGGATAGAACCTAAGGACCGTACCGGTTTCGCCCATTTATTTGAGCACATGATGTTCCAAGGTTCACAAAATATGGGGAAAATGGAATTCATTAAGCTTGTACAGGAGAACGGCGGTGTCCTGAATGGTTCTACCCGATTTGATTTTACGAATTATTTTGAGATTGTCCCCTCCCATAAATTGGAGACTATGCTCTGGGCCGAGGCCGATCGTATGCGGGGCCTGGACATTACACAGGATAATTTAACCAACCAACAAGGTGTAGTTAAGAATGAAGTAAAAGTGAACGTTCTTAACCAGCCTTATGGGGGTTTCCCTTGGTTGGATATGCCACAATATGCCAATACAAATTGGTACAATGCACATAATTTCTATGGAGACTTAGAAGATTTGGATGCGGCTAATTTAGAGGATGTGAGCAGTTTCTTTAAAACCTATTATGCTCCCAACAACGCTGCACTTTCGGTAGTGGGTGATTTTGACATTGAGGAAACAAAAGCCTGGATACAAAAGTATTTTGGGGATATCCCATCTTCTGAACTACCCGAAAAACCGGATATTTCAGAACCCAAACAAACTGAGGAAAAATCATTTGTAAAAGATGATCCTTTGGCAAACAAACCTGCTATAGCCTTGGCCTATCATATGCCGGAGAGGAACTCAAAGGAGTACTTTGCCTTGGGACTTTTGGACCAGATACTGGTTCAGGGAGATAACAGTCTATTGGCCCAAAAGCTGGAAAAGGAAAAGGGATTTACTTCGAACGTAAGTGGAGGAATCAATTATTTGGGCAATATGTTCAACTACCAAGGTCCAATGGTTTGGATGTATGATTTAACGTATGACACGG